>NZ_QTUM01000042.1:0-21125 GCF_003435615.1 Catenibacterium sp. AM22-6LB | reverse complement strand
ACTTGAACCGATGGTCGAAGAGTTGCAGTCTTCTGCCTTACCAACTTGGCTATGGAACCGTCGCAATCGAGATTGCTTGTATACTATACTATGTATTTTGAAATAATGCAAGGGGTTTTTAGAATTTTTTTCTAAGTGTTTACATTTAATTTGATAAACACAAGGTTTTTTAAATTAAAAAAATATGATTTTTTTATCAGAACTCCTAAGAGAATGCTTACAATAAAAGAAAAATGGTGATTCTAGATCTAGAATCACCATAAAATATGTTATTTTGCTTTAACTTTTGTCCAGTAGTTACTAAACATTTCTTTAGTCTTAGTATCCTGATAGTTGAAACATTCATCTTTTGGTCCAACACGCATGCTGTAAGCATTGTTGTTCTTGAATTCTTTCTTTCTTGCTTTTGCAGCTGCTACAGTATTAGTAGTTAAATAACCTACTTCCTGTGTATTTAAGAAAGCGTTCTTATCAGAAATCATATAGTTAATGAATTTATTAGCCATATCTGTATTCTTACAATCCTTAGAGATGACAAATCCATCGAACCAATAGTTAGTACCTTCTTCTGGCATATAGAAGCCCATATCTGGGTTTTCTTTCATTACATCAGCTGCATCACCTGAATACATAACACAAAGTGCTTTTTCACCATTCTTCATGTTATCGATAGAGTCATCTGTTGCATATGTAGGATCCATAGTCTTTCTCTGTTCTACTAACCAGTTGAAAGCAGCCTGGATTTCATTTTCGTTAGTAGTATTCATAGAATAGCCTAAAGCCTTTAATGCAACCATCATAGAGTCTCTTTCAGAGTCATACATATAAAGGTTACCCTTATACTTAGTATTACGTAGGATTTCCCATCCTGCTTTTAAATCTTCTTTTGTAACCTGTGTTTTGTCATAAACGATACCTACGTTACCACAGAAATATGGTACCCAGTATTCGTTGTTAGGATCAAACTGCTGGTTTAATACTTTAGTATCTAATGATTTCTTATTTGTAATCTTAGACCAGTCAATCTTCTGTAAAAGATTTTCTTTGATCATACGTTCAATCATATAATCAGATGGTACCAATACATCATACTGGTTGCCACCTAATAATTTAGTGTACATTGATTCATTAGAATCGAAAGTTTCATAAATAACCTTACAATCATATTCATCCTGGAATGCCTTAATAACGTCCATATCGGCATATACACCCCAGTTGAATACCTTTAATGTGTGTTTATAGTTTTTAGACCCACACCCAGTCATTAGGCCGCAGATAACTGCAACGCAAAGTAAACCTTTAAATAGCTTTTTCATTTTTTACCCCTCTCTTCTTCAAATAAATATATGGTACAAAAGTGCCTAATAATACCCCAATTAAAATAACTACAAGAATAACTGTAGATAATGCATATATACTTGGATCAACACGTTTAGACATGTTATAAACAACGATAGAAATATTTTCTACACCATTGCCAGATACAAAGTACGAAATGATAAAATCATCAAAACTCATAGTAAAAGATAAAAGTGCTCCTGCAAAGATACCAGGCTTGATCTGAGGAATGATGACCTTAGTCAATGTCTGGAATGGTGTTGCCCCTAAATCCATTGCCGCATCTGCTAGATTGTCATCTAACTGCTTGACTTTAGGATAAACATTCGTAATCACATATGGTGTACAGAATGCAATATGAGCAAGCAGCATTGTCATATAACCCTTTTCAAAGTTCACAAAACTAAATAACAACATTAAAGAAATAGCTGTAACGATTTCAGGGTTCATGATTGGTAAGTTATTGACCTGCTGCACAAGAGTTCTGACAGTCTTCTTAGATTTAGATAATGCAATGGCTGTGATTGTTCCTAAAACAACTGAGCAGATTGTCGCAATAACCGCAATACTAACTGATACAAAAATCGCATTTAATAGCTGTGTGTTATTAAATAACTGTACATACCAGCGTCCTGAGAAGCCACCAAAATGTGATAAAGACTTGGCGCTGTTAAATGAGAAAACTGCCATAATAAATATTGGGAAATAGAGGAAGACCATACATAGTGAAATAATAATCACTTTACTGAGCTTTTTTTCTTTTCGCATTAGTAAGTCCTCCCTGTTCAATTTCATTATTTGTCTTCTTTTCAGCACGGTAGATGAGTGCCATAGAAATAATGACAATCACGCCTAAGATGAGTGATACAGCACTACCGAAATGCCAGTTACCTACAGTGATGAACTGGTTTTCAATGAAGTTACCAATTAAAGAGTACTGTCCTCCACCTAACATCTTTGGAATAACGAATTCACTGATAGCTGGTAAGAATACCATTGTAATACCAGTTAATACGCCACCAAGTGATAGCTTAAAAGTAATCTTAAAGAAGGCTGTAACCTTATTAGCACCTAAATCATAGGCTGCTTCTACAAGTGAAGGATCCATGTTAGTTAAAGATGTATGGATTGGCAGAATCATAAATGGGAGGAAGTTATAAATCATCCCAATGGCAACTGCCCCATCAGTATATAACATTCTAAAAGAGCCTAAGCCAAGTAATCCTAGGATGTTATTTAAAATACCGTTTCTAGATAAAATAGAAACCCATGCGTAAGTACGCATTAAAAGGTTGATCCATGTTGGAATAGTAATCAACATAATAAGAATAGTCTGAGTATGCTGTTTACACTTAGAAATCATAAAAGCAACTGGATAACCAATTAATAAACAGATTAATGTAGTAAGTAATCCAAGTCCGAATGATTTAATCAACACCTGGACAAAGATTGGATCAAAGAATTTCGCAAAGTTTGCGAATGTGAATTCAAATGTCTTGATTGCGGATGCCTTTTGTGTAAAAGCATAGAATACAATCAACACCATCGGCAATACAGTTAACAGGAATAGAAATAGGACATAAGGTGTAATGAGTTTTTTATACTGTTTCATTAATATGTACCCATTGGTTCCATGACATGAATATCTTCAGGCCAGAAATCTAAATCTACTTTCTTTCCTACTTCTGTTAAATCTGTTGTATGAATCTTATAGTCCTGATTTTCTGTACGTACCATGATTTCATAGTGTACCCCTTTAAAGATAACAGATACAACTTCACCTGCAATTTTACCTCTACCTGGTTCTACAATATCTAAGTCTTCAGGACGTAATACAATATCTACTTCCTGACCTTCTTCAAATCCTTTATCTACACATTCAAACTGCTGACCATGCCATTCTACAAGGTAATCCTTAATGAAATGACCTTCTACAATATTAGATTCACCAATGAAGTTGGCAACAAATCTATTTTCTGGTTCATTATAAATATCAATTGGTGAGCCAATCTGCTGAATTAAACCTTCATTCATTACGACAATCTTATCAGACATAGTAAGTGCTTCTTCTTGATCATGAGTAACATAAACGAAAGTAATACCTACCTGCTGCTGGATCTTCTTTAATTCAATCTGCATTGTTTTTCTTAGTTTCAAGTCAAGTGCGCCTAATGGTTCATCAAGAAGAAGTACTTTTGGTTCATTAACAAGAGCTCTTGCAATCGCAACACGCTGCTGCTGACCACCAGATAACTGAGAAATATTTCTTTCTTCATAACCTTTTAAACCTACAAGTTCCAACATTCTTCTTACTTTATGATCAATGATTTCATCAGGCATTTTCTTAATATGTAAACCAAATGCTACGTTATCATAAACATCCATATGTGGAAATAAAGCATACTTCTGGAATACTGTATTTAATTCTCTCTTATATGGTGGTACACCTTCCATGTTCATACCATCAAATAATACAGTACCTGATTCAGGTTCTTCAAATCCTGCCATGATTCTTAGTGTAGTTGTTTTTCCGCATCCACTTGGACCTAGAAGTGTTACGAATTCATTTTCATAGATGTCTAAGTGAATTCCTTTTAGGATGACCTGACCATCAAATGATTTAGTCAGATTATCTAATTCAATAATTTTCTTCATAAAACTCTCCTCATTTAAAATAATGGTGGTGTAGAAATCCAGATCACTCTCGCCTTTCTTTCCCACTGATTCTCTAAATAATGTGCACGTGTGCCCTTCAAATAAAATGTTTCACCCTTTTTAACAATTTCTTCTCGCATCCCATAATGAAGAACAACTTTACCTTCTAATACATAACCAAACTCTTCTCCACCATGGGGTTCCATCTTCATTGAACGTTTACCATTTTCTAGTTCAATAAGAATAGGTTCCATCTCATTTTTCTGAGCATTTGGTACGATATAGTGAATGATGTAATCATCCTGTTCATTCACAAAAAAATCCTTTTTGCCAAAAACAAGCTGTTCATCCTCCTGCTGATCAAAGAAATCATGAAGATTAGTACCTAATGCTTCAAGAATATCATCAAGTGTTGCGACAGATGGTGATGTTAGATTTCTTTCAACCTGGGAGAGGAAACCTTTTGATAATTCACTACGGTTTGCAAGTTCTTCAAGAGTTAAGTCATTTGCAAGTCGCAGCTGTTTAATTTTCCTTCCGAGATCCATCTAATCCTCCCTGTTTTATATAATTAACTTTTTGTTCACTTAATCAAACAATGATATTATACACGCTTATAGTAATCTTTCAACCTCTTTTTTAAACTTTTTGTTTTATATATTAAACTTTTGCAATAAAAAAAGAACATTCTTACAAATGTTCTCTTCTTTTTGTAGATTTTCTAAATGCAGCCTTTAAACTCTCATCATCATTATCACGAATCGCATTTTTTAGAATATCTAACTGCTCTTCAAATCGTTCAATAGAAGCAAGCAAATACTGTTTATTATTCATAAACAATTCATCCCATAAGTCTTCATTAATATTCGCAATACGTGTAAGGTCTCTAAATGAATCACCAATATACTTTCCTGTCTCATATTTCTGATCATCACTATTCATAAGTGATACAGCCAAACAGTGAGGTAACTGAGAAGTAAACGAGATAATTTCATCATGTGCTTCAGGAGACATGATCTTAACTGAACGGAAACCTAACTGCTTAGAAAATTCCTGAACAAAATCTATAGTAGATTTCTTATTATCATCATGATAGACAATAATGAAGTTCGCATTCTCAAACACCTGTTTAGAAGCATATTGATAGCCCTTCTTTTCTCTACCTGCCATTGGATGAATAGAAATATATTCTACATCTTCTGGAATGATAGAAAGTGCTTCTCTTAAGAAATAAGATTTAATTCCTACGGCATCTGTGACGATACTTCCTGGTTTAAATTGGTTGTTTTTAATAAAGTCTAAGACAAGACTTGGGTAAAGGCAGATGATTGTAAGATCTGTTTTAGGAATAATATCCTTCCCATCTAGATATCCTTCAATGATGCATCCCTCTTCTTTAGCCATATCTAGAGTCTGCTGGTTTGTATCGATACCATAGACTTCATAACCCTTTCCTTTAAGTGCCTTAACAAAACTGCCGCCAATAACGCCTAATCCTACTACTGTAATTTTCATCCGCGTTTTTCCTCAAGCATCTTTAATTTATAGTCAATAAGTCTTTCAGAAAGGTCTACATAATAAGCATGTGGGTATTCTAAACGGAATATTTCATCCCATAATAATGTGCCCTGTTTTTTAACGTTTTCTCTGATTTCTTCAAGTGTCTTTTCTTCGTATACACATTCACCATCCACAAAGACAGGTTTCTGTAATTCAAAGAATGTATAAGACCCACCTATTAATGTTTTATTCTTCCATTTATCATACTGAGAGTAAATAGTGAGATTCTTTTCTGGATCAATTGTTTCATCCGCAAACATTACAATATCCGCGATGGCTTTATTTGTTTCATTCTCTATTAAACGATAGACCTTCTTATAGCCTGGATTAGTAATCTTTTCTTTATTTTCTGAAATCTTAATTTTAGGAACAATCTGACCATCCTTTTCCATAGCCGCCATCTTATAGACTCCACCAAATACTGGAGAAGACTTAGATGTAATCATGTTTTCCCCTACACCAAATGAATCAATACGTGCACCCTGTTCAAGTACAGAACGGATTAAATATTCATCTAATGAGTTAGAAATAGAAATCTTTGTATTAATCAATCCAGCAACATCAAGCATCATTCTTGCTTTCTTAGTAAGATATGCGATATCTCCTGAGTCAATACGAATACCAGCTAATGTCTTACCCATTGGCTGTAATACTTCTTCTGCGACTCTAATCGCATTTGGAATACCACTCTTTAATGTATCATATGTATCTACTAAGAGAATACATGAATCTGGATAGATTTCAGCATAGGCTTTAAATGCATCATATTCAGTGTCAAATGATTGAACAAAAGAATGTGCCATTGTACCAAGTACTGGAATACCAAAAGCTTTACCTGCTGATACTGTAGCAGTTCCTGCTGCTCCACCAATATAAGCTGCTCTTGCGCCATATGTTGCACCATCATATCCCTGTGCTCTTCTTGCCCCAAATTCCATAACAGGACGGCCCTTAGCTTCCTGTACAATTCTATGTGTTTTAGTTGCAATCAATGACTGATGGTTGATTGTTACTAAAAGGAAAGTTTCTAATAGCTGTGCTTCAATCAATTTTCCTTTAACAGTGACTAATGGTTCATAAGGGAATACAGGTGTTCCTTCAGGGACTGCCCAGATTGTACCATCGAACTTGAAATCAGCTAAATAAGATAAAAATTCTTCATCAAACATATTTAAAGTACGTAAATAGTCAATATCGCCCTTTGAGAAGTGCATATCTTTGATTGCTTCAATCAACTGTTGTAGTCCTGCCATGATGACATAACCACCATTATCAGGATTCTTTCGATAGAACATATCAAAATATGCAATTTCATCCTTTTTTCCCTGTTTAAAATAATCATATGACATTGTTAATTCATAAAAGTCCATGACAAGAGTTATATTTCTTGCATCACTTACTGTACTATTTCCCATATTGTAATCTCCTAACTTGTTTGTTTTTTATCATACTATCATTATACAAAAAGTAAAGTGATTTGTCTTTTTTTACAAAACTTACACATAAGAAAAAGAAGACTATGAAGCCTTCTTTGCCATTTTCATTAATGCATCTTTTGCTGCATGCTGTTCTGCACGCTTTTTACTTGTTCCCTTGCCAGTACCTAAAATCATATCATCTAAAATAACTTCAATGACAAATTCAGGAGCATTGGCTGGTCCAGTTGAACTTTTTACATGATAACTGACTGTCTTACGGTCATCTGACTGCACTAATTCCTGTAATTTAGTCTTATAGTCAGTGATATCATCAAATTCGTTTACTTCATTGACATGTTTAAAGATTGTCTTTTCAAGAATGCGCATGACCTGTTCTTTACCACAATCTAGATAAAGTGCACCTATAAATGATTCATAAATATTTGCAAGAACACTTTCACGATGACGGCCACCACTCTTTTCTTCACCTACACCTAAATAAAGAAGTTCACCTAAATGAAGTTCTTCGGAAAAGCGTGCTAAAGATTCTTCTCTTACAAGCTTAGAACGAAGCTGTGTTAACTGTCCTTCTTTATATTCTGGATGTAATGCAAAGATGAATTCTGATACAAATAGCTGTAAAACAGCATCTCCCATAAATTCTAGTCTTTCATAATCAGGAATATGAACATTTGATTCATTCGCATAAGACGAATGAGTAAATGCTTCCTTATAAAGACTAATACGTTTAAAAGGAATGTTTTCTTTCTGTAAGAAATCTAATATTTTCATTATTGAAGTCCTTCTTTCATACGACCTACAACATCTAAGTCTACCATTCTATATACAAGTTCCATCGCATTAAAAACTGCCTTGGCATCTGAACCACCATGTGCTTTTACGATTGCTTTTTCAAAGCCCATAAATAGAGCACCACCAACTGATTTATAATCAAAGCGTTCTTTCAAAGCATATAATTGAGGTTTTGCAAATAAGGCACCAATCTTTCCTCTTAATGTCGCAAATAATGATTCTTTCATTGCCTTCATAAGAAGAATGGCTGCACCTTCTGATGCTTTTAATGCGATATTCCCACTAAATCCATCTGTCACAACAACATCAATATCCCCTGATAATAATTCTCTACCTTCTATATTACCCGTGAAGTTGATCTTATCACAATCTTTTAATAGTTTATAGGCTTCCTGATGCATTTCATCACCCTTATGATCTTCTGCACCAATATTAAGTAAAGAAACCTTTGGATTTTCCTTATTTAATACAAGTTTGCTATATAATGAGCCCATTACCGCAAATTCTTGTAGCTGTTCTGCTGTATTGGTCGCATTAGCACCAACATCCATCAGGCATGTACTATTACCGCTATATGTAGGAAGAGTTGCCATTAAGCATGATTTTTCTACGCCTTCAATACGCTTTACAAACAACATAGAAGCAGTATAAAAAGCACCTGTAGAACCACATGATACAACTCCATCTACTTCATCCTTACGGGCCATCATTAATGCCTTCACCATTGAAGATTCTTTCTTTCTTCTTACACCTAATACACTATCAGTCATTAATACAACATCACGTGCATCTACAATATGAATAGAATTAATAGATTCTAAAGCTGTTAATTCTTCTTTTTTACCTGTCACATATAATTCAACATCTGGATGCTTTTCTGCAAACTTCTTGCAGGCCTCCACAACAGGTGCACTACCTAAATCTCCGCTCATCGCATCGATTGCTAATTTCATAAAAATCACCTCGTCAGTTACATAATATCATAACTAATCAATATATTCATTCCCTTTTTTTATCTTTTTCTTGATCATCTCAATATAGTTTTCATATTCCCCGTACTTATAATAATCATGAATCATCTTAATTGCATATCTTCTTGTCTCTTCTAGAATATTCATATCCTTAAAAATATCACCCATCATAAAGGCTGGAAGACCGCTCTGCTTATCACCTAATAGTTCTCCTGGTCCTCTTGTTTTTAAGTCATATTGTGATATTTCAAATCCATCATCATGTTCTTCTAGATAGTGTAGTCTCTCTTTTGCTGGTTCGTCCTGTGCTTCTGATAACAGAAAACAATACCCCTGCTGGTCTCCTCTTCCAATACGACCACGTAACTGATGAATAGAAGATAAGCCAAATCTTTCAGCATTATAAATAACCATCATATTCGCATTGGGAACATCAACCCCTACTTCTACCACTGTAGTAGAGACTAGAATTTGTATTTTATTATCTTTAAATGCCTGCATCACTGCATTTTTTTCTTCATCTTTTAAGGAACCATGAAGTAATCCTGTTTGATAATGTCCTTTAAAATAAGAAGACATCGCTTCATAAATAGTCAAAGCACTTTTTAATGGAAGATCTTCGTTGTCTTCAATCAAAGGACAGATGACATAACATTGTCCACCCTGAGCTAAATAATCTTTTAATTGCTTTAAGAAAGGCTTCATAGAACTGCCTTCAAAAT
Organism: Catenibacterium sp. AM22-6LB; assembly: GCF_003435615.1. Classification (NCBI taxonomy): domain Bacteria; kingdom Bacillati; phylum Bacillota; class Erysipelotrichia; order Erysipelotrichales; family Coprobacillaceae; genus Catenibacterium; species Catenibacterium sp. AM22-6LB. The sequence continues at coordinate 11,648 of NZ_QTUM01000042.1, read as the reverse complement.
ATTTTGTTAGAATAGGCTTTCTACCTTCAGGTCTTGTTTCTATACTTGAAACATCCATATCTCCATATAAACTCATTGCAAGAGTTCTAGGTATAGGAGTCGCACTCATGACAAGGAAGTCAACACCTTCACCTTTTTGTTTTAAGGCTTTTCTTTGTTTGACTCCAAAACGATGCTGTTCATCTGTTACTACAAATCCAAGTTTTTTATAATGAACGATCTCCTGGAATAATGCATGTGTCCCAATAACTAGATCAATAGCGCCACTTTCTAAACCTTCATAGATTTCTTTCTTTTCTTTTAAAGTAAGTGATCCTGTGAGTAACGCTATAGTCATATCATAGGCTTCAAATGTTTTTTTAAGCTTACTATAGTGCTGCGTTGCGAGCACTTCAGTCGGTGCCATGAGAGCCCCTTGATAGCCACTTAAATAATTGGCATATAACCCTATAGCTGCCACAATTGTCTTACCACTTCCTACATCTCCCTGTAAGAAACGATACATGATTGTTGGATTATGAAGATCTAACAGTATATCTTTAGCACTTTGTTTTTGATCTTTCGTTAATTTAAAGGGAAGCGTATGAATAAAGGCATTGACTTCATCTAAAGAAAAATCCTTTGCATAGCCTACTTCCTGTTCTCTTTGCATTTTACGATATGAAAGAGCCAGTTCAAAGTTTAAGAATTCTTCATACTTAAGAGTTTTAATACCCTTTTGTAGTTGTTCATGATTCATTGGAAAATGGACTGCATAAAGTGCTTCTTTCTTACTCATGAGATCAACTGTTTCTCTTATTTCTATAGGAAGACTATCTTCAATAGGTATGTTCATTACTAATACTTTTTTAACATATTGGGAAAAAGCATGACTTGTAAGTCCATCCTTTAAAGAATAGACAGGTGTAATACCTGATAATTGATCTAGATTCTTTAATAATATATTAGAAGCTGTGAAACGATTCCCTTCTACTTTACCTTGTAATGTAATGATACGATCAAGTGTAAGATGAGGGCGAAGAAAATGACGATTAAAGATTGTGACTATATAGTCATTGCCTTTAATAGACACATTGAATGTCATACGGGAAAAACGTCCTTTATAAAATACCTTAGGACTACTTATGATAACCCCCTCTACGCAGCATTTGTCTTCTACAGGAGGCCATATTTCAGTCACTTCATCATATTTATAAGGATAATGATAAATAATATCTTCTAACGTATCAATAGAGGAAGCATGTAATAAATCTATTCTATTTTGACTTGTAGTTACTTTCTTTAATTCTTCCATAATATCACCACTTCCTTGATTAACATATACATTTTATTAAGTATATCATATAATAATAAAAAGGAGAAAAAAATGAAAAATATTGTATTTGATTTAGGACGTGTTCTCTTAGACTATCAGCCTTTAGTTTGGCTGAAAAAGAAGAACTATACGCATTATAATGAATTATTTGAAATCATCTTCCAGAATCCTTTATGGATCAAACTAGATGAAGGAACCATCACAAGAGAACAGTTTACAGAAAAATTAATCAACGAATATCCTGAACTTGCATTGGATATAGAAGAAATCATGGAAGAATGGATTGAATTACTTCTTCCTATTGAAAATAATATAAAGCTCGTTTCTTTATTAAAGGAGAAAGGTTATTCTCTCTATATTATTTCTAATTTCCATTTAGATGCATATAATCGTTTCTTAAAGAAGCAGGATTGGTTTACTCTATTTGATGGAGCTATAATTAGTGCTAAAGAAAAACTAATCAAACCTGATTTAAAAATCTATGAATTATTATTAGACCGTTATCATTTAAATGCAGATGAATGTCTATTTATTGATGATTCTCTTGATAATATTAATGCATGTAAGAACGTCGGCATGGATGGTATTCATTTACCTGATCATTCAAAACTAGAAGAAGAATTAAAAGAACATCATATTATTTAAAAAGAAACGAGCCCTCGCTCGTTTCTTTCATTACATATCACAAAGACCTTTGTCTTCTCCGTATACTGAGTACCAATCATTATTGAAATCAGTTACAGCTTTAGAAATACTTGGATTTTCAAAGATTGCCTTTAATACACTTACTGGTGCAGTGACAGCCTGACTACCTGCATTAAATGCATCTCTTACCTGCTGTACACCCTTGAAGCTAGCTGCAAGAATCTTACAGTCATAACCATCTTCTACAATTCTATTAGATAAATGAGCCATTAATTCAAAAGGATCATTACCTAAGTTTCCAATTCTATTTGTATAAGGTGCAATATAGTCAGCACCTGCTGCGAGTGCCATATAAGCCTGCATCAAATCATAAACAGCTGTGGCAGTTACATTTTTACCTTCAGCTTTTAAGATTTTCATAGCTTTAACACCTTCATAAGTAGTAGGTACTTTTACATATACCTTGTCATCTACTTCTTCAAAGATCTTATGTGCTTCTTTAACGATTTCATCTGCTTCTGTCGCAATAACCTGAATATGTAAAGAACGTTCATCCCCAATGATTTTTCTGATTTCTCTCATATGTCCAAAGAAATCCTTTGGGCTTGTCTTTTTTACAATACTTGGGTTACTAGTGACACCTACGATTGGTAAGTGATCCACTGCATCTCTAATTTCTTCTAAATCTACAGTATCAATAATAAATTCCATTTTTTAATCTCCTTTGATTATATTTTTTATTCCACTATCAGATACAATCTGATAGTAATGGCTTAATTGTTCCTGGCTATAGACCAATGCATCCTCTTTAACACCATATTCAAATTCTGTTAAATCATATTTTGCGGATGCAAGAGGATTATAATTCAATAATTCATAACGTACTTCTGGATATAAACTATAAAGATAAGAGGCAATACTCTTAATATTGTTATCATCACCTGTATATCCAGGAATAAGTGGTGTTCTTACAATCACTTTATCTTTATGCTCACTTGTGAGTAAATAAGCTAGATTTTCTTTAATGATTGCATTTGATACACCAGTTGCTTCTAGATGTGCTTTGCCATCTTCTATCTTTAAATCGCAATAGATCTGATCAAGATAAGGTGCTGCCTTCTTCACTAAATCTAGCGAAGTATAAAGTGAAGTTTCAATAGCTGTATGTACTTTTGTATGGAGTTCCTTTAATAATTGTATCAGTTTTTCCTGCTGCATAAAAGGCTCTCCACCAGAAACTGTCACACCTCCACCATATTTAAAGAAAACTTCATCTTCCATCACCTTATCTACAAGTTCTTCTAAACTATAATATGAGCTATCATACTGAATCGCATCGGTAGGACAATACTTAAAGATTTCATCCAAATCATCGTCTATAAATACAGGTCTATCTCGATAGACTATTTTACCTGCTCCGTGCTTCTCGCAATTTCTACAATGCATGCACTTGTTTTCTAAGTAAATAGGCTTTCTTTGTGGCAAAAGTCCTTCAGGATTCTGACACCATCTGCATCTTAAAGGACATCCTTTAAAGAAGATTGTTGTACGTAATCCTTTACCATCATGTACCGCAAATCTTTTGATATCAAATACAAGATATTTAGATGTTGTCATAGGTTGTTCTCGCAATAATTTCATCCTGTAATTTACCTGCTAGTTCTACAAAGTAAGCTGTATATCCAGCTACACGGATTGTAAGTGAACGATGTCTTTCAGGATGAACTTTCGCATCTAATAAATCTTTTTTGTTCACGACATTGAATTGAATATGAGGTACATGCAAGTCTACAAAAGCACGAAGGAAGTTTTCAAACTTCATACATCCTGTTTCTGTTTTAAAGAAGTCTGGTAAGAACTTCATATTGAGTAATCCCCCATTGGTTGTGAGATCATCATCTAGCTTAGAGACAGATTTTAAGACAGCAGTTGGTCCTGCTAAGTCTCTACCATAGACAGGGGACATACCACCATCCGCAAGAGGTGTATAGGCGTTTCTACCATCTGGAGATGCACCTACATTTTCACCCATAGGAACATGAGCTGAAACAGTATACATACCTGTATGAATAGGACCACCACGATAATTCTTATACTCTTTCATCTTATTTCTAAAATAACGTGCCCATTTAGCACCACATTCATCTACCCAGGCAATATCATTCCCATATTTAGGTACTTTATTTAAAAGCATGGCTTGTGTGATTTCGTGCCCTTTAAAGTCAACTTGTAAAGCTGTAAGCAATTCTTTTGAATCTAAGAGATGGTCTTCATAGACTAGTTTTTTAATAGCTGCAAGTGAGTCTGCAAGGTTCGCAATCTGAATCATCTGGATACCAGATAAATTATACTTAGCGCCACCTCTTGTAACATCCATGCCTTTTTCTAAACAGTCATCAATGACGCATGATAAGAAGGCAGTCGGTAAACATTCCTGATGTACTCTTTCTACAACTTCTTCTGCTTTCATCATCATTTCAATAAAGTAATCAATCTGAATTTTGAATGCTTTTTCTAACTGTTCATATGTCTGATATGTTTCAAGTGATCCCATATCCAGACCAAGTTTCTGTCCCGTCAACAAACATTTACCATTATTTAAAGTAAGTTCTAATGCCTTATTGAGGTTAAACATAGCCGCATCACTCCAGCCTAGATTATTACCATGAGTGGTAAGTTCTACGCAACCGACAATCGCATAATTTAAAGCATCCTCGTGACTGATACCAAGTCTTTCCATCGCAGGAATAATCGCTTCATCGTTAAAGAACTGTGGCATACCACTACCTAATGCTACAACTTCAATCGCCTTCTGCATGAGTTCATGAGATGTATTCTTGTTAAGTCTTACTGATAAGTTAGGTTGAGGAAGACATAATTCCTTCTGTGCTTCTAGACAAAGCATGGATAAATCATTATATGTATCATGTCCTTTTTCGTCCAAGCCACCTACCGCAATATTAAACCCAATCGGGAATCCCGCAAAGTATTTAGCTGAATTACTGTTACGAAGATAAACAATCTGATTAAACTTCAACCAGAGACATTCTAATATTTCTAATGCATCATCTTTACTAATAAGTCCTTCTTTTAAATCATGTTCATAATATGGGTAAAGGTACTGGTCCATACGCCCAGGTGAGAATGAAGACGCATTGGATTCCATATGTAATATTACAAACAAGAACCATAAAGACTGTACGGCTTCATGGAATGTTTTTGGAGGTCTTTGAGATAAAGAAAGGCAGTTATCTGCAACACGCTTTAAATCATCACTCTTATGATAATCAGGCATAGAGATAATATAATCATGATATCTCTTCATGAAAGTGATTGCCCCTTCTAATACAAGTTTTGTGCATGTATAGAATTCTGTTTCTTGTTTGTCATTGATCTTATCTAATAATCCTTGTGGACCATACTTTAACCATAAAGCTGAATCAGGACAGATATGACCCTGTGCATGGTCTTTCTGATTGATCTTGACTACTTTACTGATATGATCAATTTCTTTTCCATAGCGTGTTCTAATGACATCCTCCATAGAATGTCCTTTCCAGTATGGATAAATTGTTTCTCTAAATTCTTTAATATCCTCTGTTTTTACTTCAAACTGATCCTGAGGACGGGTAGGAAGTGTTTCAAATTCTCTATCCACCCATGAACAGCCACTTTCAGGAAATACAACACCAGCACGTACACCTTTTGTACGATTACCTACAATTAATTCTTCTTTTTCAACACCAATTTCAATTTCTTCTAACGCCGCTTTTAAAGAGAGGGCACGTTTCATAGGAACAGAAAGAGTTTCATTCTCTTTATAAATACGTGTTATGATACGCGCTTGTTCAATAGATGCATAACGTTTTTCATCAAGCATCTTCTCTTTTAATATTGTAATTCTGTTTCTCATACTTTCTCTCCTTTTCAACTTTATTATACTCATTGCATTATTGTTTTCAATACTTTTATTATTGTTTGTGATAAATAAAAAGGTATACATCACCTGCATACCTTATATCTTATCTCCTGCAATCAAATCTTCATGTTTAGCGCTCTTTTCATGTGCATCTCCCTCCATTGCAGTAAGGAAAAGATAGAGTATTTCTGTTACTGCAATAGCAATCATATGAGAACAACGGCATTATAAAAGCAAAATACAAAAGCTTCACTTGTATGATACATGAAATATTTCGTATTTTTTCTAAGTCAAAGAAATGATCATGGGATGAATAGATTTCTTCAATGACGTTCTTTGGTATCATTTACTTCTTTAATCTGTACGTAATGCTTTGACAGGATCCTCTTTTGCAGCTTTACGGGATGGAATTAATCCACCAAGTAATGTAAGACCAATACTTAATAATATAAGAACAACTGCGCCACTTACTGGCAGCGTCGCATTGATAGAGGTCTGATTGGATACGTTATGTATAATTATATTAGTTGGAATCAATAGAAGCAAGGTAATACCAATACCCATAAGTCCTGATAATAAACCGATAATAAATGTTTCTGCATTAAAGACCTGTGAAATATTGTGCTTAGAAGCACCTATTGCACGTAGTATACCAATTTCCTTTTTTCTTTCTAATACACTAATATAAGTAATTACACCAATCATAATTGAAGAAACAACTAAAGAAATACCTACAAAGGCAATAAGCACATAACTGATTACATCAACAATATCAGTCACAGAAGACATAAGTGTACCTACAACATCTGTATAAGTAATCACTTTATCTTCATCTATCTTTTTCATCTTCTCATTGTAATGATCCAAATAATTCAAAACAGACTGTTTCTTTTCAAAATCCTGTGGAAAAATACTAATACTGTTTGGATTATCAAAGTCACAATAGCCAAATTTCTTTAGATTGTTATCGTAGCTTGTTTGTTCTGTATTCATCATTGATTTCATAAGCTCAGTCATATCCGTACTATCTCTATTCATTTTAATAGCCTGTTTAAAGATATCAGGATTAAAAGTAAATGCCTGAGATAAAGAGGTAGACAATTGTTTTGTGATATTTTGCATATATCCTGCCATAATAGTATTCAACTGTTCTTCTAGATGATTATCTTTGATAACTTTATTAATAAACTGATTGATGACCTGCTTAGAATCCTGTGAATTGAGATAGTTCATCATACTATTCTGTAATCCTAATGTAAATGAATTGATATCTTCTTTTGCATAATCACTAAAGTCATCCGCTACATTCTTCATAATCTTCTGCATCTGTTCTTCAGTGATCTTTATTTCACCATTTTCTTTAATTGCATCATCAATACCTTTCTTAATAATATCTGATGCTCTTTTGGATTGAAGATATTTTTGAACCACCACATTTAAATTTTCTGCTTCTTTTAAAGGATGTTCCTTTAAATAATCGTTATAGCCTGAAGTAAGCGTGGACATAAATAATGATGCATCATTTTGAGATATATCAATTTTTATCTGACTTAAAATACTAGACATATCCATTTGTGGTATGGATATATTCACCTTGCTTGTATCAAACTGAAATGCATTCTTTAGTGCATTATTATCTACTTGAAACATAGATGATAAATCAAATGATTTTTGAGACTGATCATTAAAAGATTGTCCAGTAATCACATTTATATTTTTATTTTCTAGCTGTGCTTTTACTATCTGGCTATTACTCGCATCTTTAATAGTAGAAGTGGCAAGTGAGTAAGGATAATAAATCCCCATAGCAAGCATAGAAGCATTAGTCGATTCTTTAGGCTGTACAACACCAACAATTTTTAAATCACTGCCATTTTGTACAAGTGAATTGATATAGTTTGTATCATTACTTTTATCTTTATATACCTTATATGTATCATCATATTGATAATAAGAGGATGCATTCACTACTTTAAAAGTAATACCTAATAGATCATTATAACGATATCCTTGTTTGCCTGTTGTGACTTTAATATTTTTCTCTTCACTAAAAGCTTTTAAAATCTGATCTAATTGTGCTGGGTCTCTTAAACCCAATGTATACAGCATAAAATCGCTGATACCACCTTTTTTAGAGAGTACCAATACACATTCATTTTTATTTTTAGGCCAGTGACCCGCTTTTACATCATATTGATCATCATATAAAGAGGCATGAGATGGAAGAGAATAGAAAACATTCGTATTCATCATACTACTCATCATAGAATTACTGCTTGTTCCCATGCCAAGTTTTTTCATTGTGGCATCAGGATTCACTTGTCTGATTCCATATTGATCATTTGCATAAATCTGTGGTGAGATACCATAATCATATTCTACAGCACGGGCATATTGATTAATTTCTTTATGTTCCTCTATATATGCTTTTAAGTTCTTTAAATCATTAGAACCGATCTTAGAGAACATATTCTCCATCATATCCACAACCTTGACTTCACTGTTGTTTTTCTTGACTGGTTCGCCCATCATCGCACTCATATCAATTCCTGTAGATTGAATAGAAAGAGGATATTCTGATAACGTCTCTTTTTCAATGGATGAGATATAGGCATTGACACCAGTGGAAATAGATAGAATAAGTGCAATTCCAATAATACCAATAGAGCCAGCAAATGATGTCAATATTGTACGAGCTTTTTTTGTCTTAAGGTTATTAAAACTAAGCATTAATGCGGTTAGGAAATTCATAGATGTCTTTCCCAAATTTTTATGAACAGGCTTTTCTTCTTTAAATGATACTGGGTTAGAATCAGAGACTATCACACCATCCTTTAGATTCACAATACGATTAGCATACATATGTGCAAGTTCTGGGTTATGAGTGACCATGACTACAAGTTTTTCTTTCGCAACCTGTTTAAGCAAGTCCATAACTTGTATACTTGTTTCACTATCTAGTGCCCCTGTTGGTTCATCCGCAAGTAAAATATCTGGATCATTCACTAATGCACGGGCAATAGCCACTCTTTGCATCTGTCCACCAGATAACTGATTTGGTAGTTTATGAGACTGTTCTCCAAGTCCTACCTGAGTCAGTGCCTGCTTGGCACGACGTGTTCTTTCTTCTCTAGAAACACCTGAAATTGTGAGAGCGAGTTCTACATTCGCAAGAATTGTCTGATGTGGAATCAAATTATAGCTTTGAAAAATAAAACCTATTGTATGATTTCGATAAGAATCCCAGTCCTTATCCTTATATTGTTTTGTGGAAATACCATTGATGATAAGATCTCCTGAATCATATTGATCTAAGCCGCCAATCACATTTAATAAAGTTGTTTTTCCTGAACCAGATGGTCCTAATATTGCGACAAATTCATTATCTCTTAAACATAAAGACACATGATCAAGAGCTGTCTGAGTGAGTTCACCTGTATGATATTGTTTGCATAAATCCTTAATTGTAAGCATTCTTCTCAACTGCCACTCAAAATGTGATTAAATATACTCACACCGAGATAATGTAAGTTCTCACGAACATTACTTACTATTTTATTGTGTATGCTTTCGATTGACAAAAAATCATATCTACTCACAAGTTCTTGTACACTTCATAGTCGTAAATTCCCGAAGTAGCCTTCGATACATACCTACGTTTGCGTTTGTTTATGCAACTTCGTAAGTCGTAGCATCTCTCAGATTTAGTGCAGCATTGAAATCTCTATCTTCGATATAACCACAGTCGCATCTCAAAACTCTATCTGAAAGCTTTAAATCTTTTTTGATACGCTTGCAACAATGACATGTCTTAGACGATGGGAACCATCTATCCACTATTCGAAGTTCAATTCCGTACTCCTTGCATTTAGCTTGAAGCTTTGTCTTAAATTCATAAAACTTCTGCGAAGCAACTGCCTTTGAAAGATGTTTGTTCTTCATCATTCCTGATACGTTTAGATCTTCAATCGTTATATGAGATGGCTTGGTTTTCACTATCTCTGCGATTATCTTATTGATGTAATCAGTACGAATATTGTCAATTCTATGATGAAGCTTCTGTATCTTAAGCCTTTGTTTCTGTATATTTTTCTTTTGAGTGGACCCTCCTTTCTTAAGATTTTCATACTTTCGAGAAAGACTTCTCTGTTCTCGAGCAAGCTTTTTTTCAAGCTTCTTTAATTTTGCAGATTTATTGATGTTCTTATAAGTTTTTCCATCAGAAACAATCGCAAAGTCCTTTAATCCAAGGTCAATGCCAATTCCTTCACTGGAATTATTGGCTGTCCTTTTATCTGGGATTTCTATAAGAACTGAAACATAGTATCTGTCAGCCTTTATTGAGACATGACCGCTCTTAATTACATATCCGTTTTTTTTGTAGGAATATATCCTTTCTCTTTGATGCGGACCCAGCCAAGTGACGGAATCTTGATTCTGTGTCTTTCGCAACTGCAATCTTTAGGATTATTCCTTACAAAATACATTTTCACATCAGATCTGCTTTTCTTCTTAAATTTTGGAAAGGCGCTCTTATGATTAAAGAAGTTTTCAAATGCGGTCTGTCCGTTATTTACTGCCTGTGTTACCGATTTTGAATAAGCTTCCTTGATCCATGAATATTCTGGATGGCTTGGAAGATACTCATTGTTAAGCCAAACTCTAAACTGGCTGCTGCTCATAAACTTCTTGCCACTTTCATGAAGTTCCTTATTATGAGCAAGATAGAAGTTATAGATAAATCTGCAAGTACCTATCGTTTTACGAATCCTGACTTTCTGCTCCTCTGTTGGATTTATTTCCATCTTAAAGCTCTTCAGCAATTTCCTCATCCCTTTCTATCTGTTTTTTTATACTTATTAAACCCATACAGCCTGCAGGAGAACATATGGAGTATTGAAACAATATCCTGCATGAGTTCTCCATCTGATTTCTAATCTAATTATAGAACAACTGGAAAATTCATGTATTAGGTTCAGCTTCGAGAACGCCGTTTAATAGGGGCTTATGAAATTTAATTTTCACTAGCCTACGGTTTGTGGGGATTCAAATTGTGGCTTTGATTTTCCGTTCCATTACCTCATCTAATAAATCGTTACACGGTTTCCATAACCTTCAATACACTGCTCTAGAATAATTCCTTTCGCATTGCAAAAATGTCTTAAAAATGCAACTTGATTTTGTAAATCATCTTTTTGATTCTTTGTAGACACTCTGGCATAAATAACCACCTGACGTTTATCATTTTCAATATTCATACCTTTGAATTGTAGATACTGATCATATGTGTAATAACGCCTATTAGTTAGAGTTCGGTTTGCCTTTAAAGTACCTTCTCTGTTCCAACGTTGTAATGTCTTAACAGAAACACCTAAAAGTTCGGCAAAATCTTTTGGCTTATAATTTTTGATATTTGATGTGTTCATTTTAACGTTCCTCTATAAGCACATTCAAACACAATAGTCAACATATTCAGTTACTTAGATTTTCTCCTTTTTTTCTATCATAACATAATATATTATGTGTAAAAACAAAGATGTTTCACTAAATTTTCACATATTTTAAATAAGCGCCTCATTCAAGGAGTTGTCGAAGGGATATATAACGCATTTTATTTTATAAATATATATAATAGTTATAGAGGTGAGAATTATGAGATCTTATTTATATGTTTATAAAATAAAAAAAGAAGAATCAAGCGATATTTTTCGGGTCTTTAATTTTTGTGGGGGTCAGACCTTCGCTCTAAATATTTGGGGGTCTTGGAAA
>NZ_QTUM01000041.1:0-21782 GCF_003435615.1 Catenibacterium sp. AM22-6LB | reverse complement strand
GCACCGCTGTGGTGCTAATGTTTGATTATTTTTGAGACATTATCAATTTCGGTTGACATTGTGTTCGATTAATTAAACAGTAATATGTAAATTATGTGAAAATGTGAGATAATAAGGGTGGAGTGTGGACAAACAATGTCCTGTTTGGTACTATTATTCGTGATAAAGAAAGAGGTAAAAAAAATATGAGAAGAAAGAGAAATTATAATTATTCTCCTTACAGTCGTCGTAGAAGAATAAGATGGGATAATGTCTTAAAGGTTGTTATTCCTGTTGTTGTAGTACTTGTATTAGTAATCACATTTAACTTTTCACGTATTAGACTTGCAATGAAAGGCTATTCATGGTCTCAGCAGTCTGCTGTATTAAAGCTAACAAGTGATAAAGTGAAGATTGTGATTGATGATGATTATTTAGATCATATTGATTCATGGTTAAAACATTCTAAGGATGTTAAGTATTATGCTGATTTTGAAAAGTATCAGTCACTTCATAAGAAGATGAAAGCTGCTGATGTAGTAGATACATTATCACCAATGTTAGATGATCAGATTCCTTCTTTAAAGAAGAATGGTTATACTGAAAAACAGATCTGGACGATCTTAAAGACAGCTGATAGTGATGATTTAGATTATATCCTAGAAAAAGGTTATAGCTATAACACAATGAAGAATTATATGGCTGTATCTGGATTTAAGTTCAAGGATATGGATAAATATGAAGAAGCTTATAAATCAAGTAAGAATTATAACTATGCTGTATTAAGTACTTCTTATCCATTTATTGGAGATTCTACTAAAGAAGCGACTAGACATACTATTACTGATCCAGCACGTTATACAACTCTTGTAAAGAAAGGTTTATACCTTCCTTCTAGTTATAAACCATCTGATCTAGTGACACCTGATAAGAAATATATCACTAAGAAATGTGATCATCCAAAATTAAGAAAAGATGCTTATAAGGCATTCCTTGCTATGCGTAAAGCAGGTGAAAAGGAAGGCTACTATATCATGATCAATAGTGGTTATCGTTCTTATGATGAACAGAGTAAAATCTATAAGGAATATAAACAGAAGTGGGGAGAGCTTTACGCAATTCAGCACGTTGCATTACCTGGTGCGAGTGAACACCAGACAGGACTTGGTATCGATATGAGTTCTGAAAGTGTCGATGAAGGTAAGAGACTTGTATTTGGTGATACATCAGAATATAAGTGGGTATGTAAAAATGCTCATAAATATGGCTTTGTATTACGTTTTGCGGATGGTACTTCTAATATTACAGGTATTACGCAGGAACCTTGGCATTTCCGTTATGTAGGTAAAAAAGCTGCTAAGATCATGTATGAAAATAACTGGACATTAGAAGAATATTGTCTTTATACAGGAGACCTTCCTGCATTAAAATCATAATGAATCCGGCATTTGCCGGATTTTTTTAAAGGAGGAAAAACATGTTAAGTATGGTAGAGTATGTGCATGAACGTATGCATACATATGATAATTTAGAAATAGGTGTAGATTTCACAATGGGTAATGGTCATGATACAAAGAGTTTAATTGAGTGCTGTAAGGAAGTCTATAGTTTTGATATACAAGAAGAAGCATTAATACATACAAGAGAATTAGTAGGAGACAAAGCACATTTAATATGTGATTCTCATGAGAATTTTGATCATTATGTTGATACATTTGATATTGGTATTTTTAATCTAGGCTATTTGCCTGAAGGTGATCATAACATCACAACAACACTTGATATTACTCAAAGAACTCTTATTAAGGCGGTTGAACATATGAAGAAGGTCATTTTTATAACTTGTTATATTGGACATCCTCAGGGTAAAGAAGAAGCTTTGTGGATTGATCATTACGTATCTCGATTAGATACACATACATTTAATGTATCGAGTTTTAAGATGATGAATAAAAAGAATGCACCTTATGTAATAGAAATAGAGAGGAAATAATAATGAAATATAAAGCACTTATTTTTGATATTGATAATACTTTAGTCAATACTCTTGATATGAATATGATTCCATTACAGAAGATTATCCAGGAAGAAAAAGGGGAAGAATGGACTTTAGAAGAAGTATATCATTTTGCTTCTTATCCAGGCATGAAAGTTATGGAAGAACTAGAAGTTAAGAATCCTGAAGAAGTATATGCAAGATGGGTACAATATGTCAATGAATATAAAGCAAGTCCTTATGAAGGAATGGATGACGTCTTAAAGACATTGCATGAAAAGTTAAGATTTAGCGTTGTCTCTTCTAAGAATAAGAAGCAGTATGATATTGATGTTGTTTCTTTAGGACTAGATAATTATATGGAAGTTGTTGTATTAGAAGATGATACTTCAAAACATAAACCTGATCCTGAACCATTATTATTGTGTATGGAACGTTTAGGGTTAAATAAGGAAGATGTTATTTATATTGGAGATGCTTATTCAGATCTTCTTGCTTCAAGAAATGCAGGCATTGATTTTGCGTTTGCGAAATGGGGTAGTGTAGAAAGCAAGAATATGAGTGATTCTAATTATATACTAGAGAAGGTAGAAGATTTATTAAGGCTCTTATAAGTGTTATAATAAGCCACAAGGAGATGATTCTTATGAAGATAATCGCATTTACAGGTGCAGGAATATCTAAACAGAGTAATATTCCTACATTTATGGAAAGACCAGATGTTAGAGAAAAGCTATTTAGAAGCTATGCACAAAGACATCATGAAGAATACAATGAAGTTATTAGACAATTAAAAGCAAATATGAATGGTGCAAAACCAAATGATGCACATTATGCCTTGGCAGAGTATCATATTCCTATTATCACAATGAATATTGATGGCTTACATAGACTTGCAGGTAGTGATGCATTAGAACTACATGGTGGTCTTCCTGAAGATGATGAAATGGATATTGCTTATTCTTTATACAATAAGCCAGTTCTTTATGGTGATCCTGCACCAAATTATCAATTAGCTTATGAAATGGTTTATACATTACAACCAGGAGATGTATTTTTAGTAGTAGGATGTTCATTCCATACTGGTATATCAGTAGATTTAAGAGAAGTAGCCAAGTCTAGAGGGGCTCGTATTATTGAGATACAAGAAGATGCAGCTCATAATGTTAGAAAAATATTAGAAGAATTATTAAATAATAATTAACTATTTAATATAGAATAAAAGAAATGGAGTAATTATTGATATGCGAATACCGTTATTATTATGTGCGATTTTATTTATAGTTATTTCTATTCCTTTATATTTTGGAAAAGGTTCAAATATGATTGCTGGATATAATGATTTAAGCCAAGCTGATAAAAAAATAAATAAGATGAGATTATGCAGGACGTTAGCAATAACACTTGATATAACTGCTATCATTTTAATATTAGGCGCGTATTCTATTATTAGTATAAATGATTTTAGGTGTTATCCTACTAATTGTAGGAGCTGTATTGAGCAATGTTGTTTCCAAAAATAAGTGAAGCAATCGCTATAAAAATATTGGAAGAATTAATGAAAGGAAGATTGATTAATTAATGGACTCAATTTTAATTAAACCACACCATTTTATTGATATTATTAAATTATATGGATCGGGGATAGATAGATTTGTTCCTGATGAAAAAATGGGACATGATTTTTATAAGGTTGCTAATGAAATTATTGAAAACCCATCTATTGATTTAAAATTAACGATTGATGGAGATGACATTTGTAAACCTTGTAAAAAGTACCATGAACAATGTGTTGATCTATTAACGAATATACAAGGATATATTAGTAAAGATGTTTATAATAAAACTTTAGATAAACGAATTATAAAACTATATAACTTAAATGATGAATATTATACTGCAAAGCAATTATGCTCTATAATTCAAAATAATAAAGAATACATCTTTGAAGTCTGGAATGAAGAAGATAATGAGGTAACACAAAAAAGATATGAATTATTTTTACAAGGGGCTCATAAATTTTTAGATAACATTTAAAAAATAAAATATAGGAAGATGTGATTGAATTGTCAAAAAAGGAAAAAGCTTATTTTCATTTACCAGGATTATTTGAATTCTATGAATTATATAAGAAGTTCCTTCCTCTTTTTTATAACCATAGAGAATACTTTTATGACTGGTGTGAAATAGGTTCTATTTATGGTGCTCCAATGGACTGTTTATGGGGTGGAGGAAGATTAGGAGAAGGAGAAGATAATCCTCGTGAGGTATTAGATCTCATGAAGACATATCATGTTTCTGCAAGACTTACTTTTAGTAACTCTATGCTAGAAGAAGAACATCTCTTAGATCCTAAATGTAATACATTATGTAGGCTATTTAATGAGGCAGGCAACAATGGTGTGATTGTACACTCTGATCTCTTATTACACTATTTGATGGAGAAATATCCACATCTTTATTTTGTCTCTTCAACCACTAAAGTCATCACCGACTTTAATGAGTTTAAAGAAGAATGCGAAAGAGAAGAGTTCCGCTATGTTGTGCCTGATTTCCGCTTAAATAAGAAATTTAAATTATTATCTACAATCAAACAGAAGGATAAAGTAGAATTCTTATGTAATGAATGCTGTTATGTAGGATGTCAGGATAGAAAGAAATGTTATGAAACGGTGAGTTTGCAGAATTTGGGTAAAGATATCCCTGATCATATTTGTAAAGCACCAAATGCAAAGCAAGGCTATCGTTTCTCTCATGCTATGCATAATCCTTCATTTATTAGTATTGAGGATATACAGTCTATTTATAGACCACTAGGCTTTACACAGTTTAAGATAGAAGGCAGAAGTCTAGGCAGTGCTCTTGTATTAGAGTTTCTGTTATATTATATGGTGAAGCCAGAATATTCAATTCATGTGAGAGAAGAAATCTATCTTGATAATATGCTTGATCTCTTTTAGATGTTATAATAAGTTTGAAAGAGAGGTTTCATATGAACGCATTAAAAGTAATGGAATTTGCGAAAGAACTGCTTTTAATTGATTCCCCTACAGGATATACAAAAGCAGTCATTGATTTTTATGAAAAGGAAGTCAAAGCCTTAGGTTATGAAACAATGCATACCAATAAAGGTAACTTAATTGTTAAGGTGCCTGGTATGAAACATCATACAAAGGCATTATGTGCTCATGTTGATACTTTAGGCTTAATGGTCAGAAGTATTAAGGAAGATGGTACACTTGCATTCACTTTAGTAGGAGGCCCTATTGTTCCTACATTAGATGGTGAATATTGTAAAATAGTAACTAGAAATGGCAGAACTTATGCAGGTACTATCCTTTCTAATTCTCCAAGTGCACATGTCTATGATGATTCTAAGAATGCCCCTAGAACTGATATGACAATGCATGTACGTATTGATGAATGTGTGTCATCTAAGAAGGAAGTAGAAGAATTAGGTATCATGCCAGGAGATTATATCTGTATTGATCCTAAAACTACAATTACACCAAGTGGCTTTATTAAATCTAGGTTTTTAGATGATAAACTAAGCGTAGCTATTCTATATGGCTTGTTAAAGACAATGAAGGAAGAATTTATTATTCCTCGTGATACTTGGTATTTCTTGATTTCTACTTATGAAGAAGTAGGACATGGATGTGCTTATATCCCAGAAGAAATTGAAGAAGTTATTGCGGTGGATATGGGATGTATTGGTAAAGACTTAAGCTGCACTGAAAGAGATGTTTCTATTTGTGCAAAGGATTCAAGTGGTCCTTATGATTACCAGATGACAACAACACTTATTAATCTTGCGAAAGAAAATGAATTATCTTATGCGGTTGATATTTATCCATTCTACAGTTCTGATGTCTCTGCATCTTTAAGAGGTGGTCAGGATATTAGAGGTGCACTAATAGGCCCAGGTGTAGCTGCAAGTCATGGTATGGAACGTTCACATGTGGATGCAGTAGAGAACACAATGAAACTATTAATTGCTTATATGACAAAAAAAGACTGATGCTTCATTGCATCAGCCTTTTTCCTTTTATGATGATTATTCAACTACTGTAACGTTAGCTGCCTGTGGTCCACGATCGCCTTCAACAACGTCAAATTCAACAGTCTGGCCTTCTTCTAGAGTCTTGTATCCATCAGCGTTGATTGCAGAGAAATGAACGAAAATATCTTTGCTCTGTCCTTCTACTGTAATGAATCCATAACCTTTTTCAGCCTTAAACCATTTTACTTTACCTGTCATCTGACATACCTCCTGTAAATTGCAATACATCAAGCAACTTTATTATAGGCTTTTGCAATCGATAGTGTACTACTGATAAAAAACCAATACAAAATGTCCTGTGTAACTGCTATACATATCATATCACATGTGTAAAATAATAACAAGAAAAATGGAAATTCAACACGTAATATGTTATGCTTTTTTTGTTGACAAAGATTATAAAATTCTTAGAATAATGGAGATGGGGTGTATTGATATGATTAATGAATATGCTGAATTGATAGTGAAAAAGGGCGTAAATCTTCAAAAAGGCCAGAAACTTGTAGTTACTGCGGATGTTGAATGTGCCTCTTTAGTGAAAGCTATCGCCAAAGAAGCTTATAAAGTTGGGGCTCTAGATGTAATTGCACATTATGTAGATGAGGATATTACAAGACTCAGATATGAACATAATGATGTAGATTATTTCAAGAAGGTTCCTGATTATTTAGTTGAACTACGTAATAAGCATGCATTAGAACATGCTGCTGTAGTTACTATTACATCAGAAAATCCTGATGGTTTTAAAGGTATTGATCCTTTAAAGATGGCTGCTTACAGTAAAGCTATGCATGAACAGGCTAAGACATTCTATGATCATTTAGATCTAGGTATTGACCGCTGGTGTATTGTAGGTGCACCTTCTCTTAAGTGGGCAAATAAGGTATTTCCTGATATGAATAATCAGGAGGCAACAGAAGCCTTATGGAAAGCCATCTATCATGTATGTTATGTAGATACAAAAGATCCTTTAAATGCCTGGGAAATGCATCGTGCATCTTTTGAAGAACGTGTGAAGACACTCAATGAGATGTCTATTGATTACCTACATTATACAAATAGTCTAGGAACTGATTTAAAAGTATATATGAATAAAGACTATTTATTTGCAGGTGGAGGAAGCTTTACAACTGATGGAGTTTATTCATTTCCTAATATGCCTACAGAAGAAATCTTTACTTCTCCAGACTATCGTAAAACAGAAGGTGTTGTTTATTCTTCATTACCACTTAACCATGGTGGTTCACTCGTTAATGATTTTTATATTCAATTCCATGAAGGTCGTGTTGTGGACTTTGATGCTAAGACTGGTAAAGATGTACTTGCAAGCATCATTGATACTGATGATGGGGCTCATTATTTAGGTGAAGCGGCACTTGTGCCTGTTGATTCTCCTATATCAGAAATGGGGCTATTATTCTATAACACATTATTTGATGAGAATGCAGCATGTCATCTTGCTCTTGGTAAAGGTTTTAATGAATGTATTAAGGGCGGTTATGAGATGACTAAAGAAGAACTATATAAACATGGTGTCAATGATTCATTCACACATGTTGATTTTATGATTGGAACAAAAGACCTTGATATTGAAGCTGTGACTCAAGATGGAAAAACAGTACAGATCTTCAAGAATGGTCAATTCGTAATTTAAGGAGGCTATATGTCAGAATTTGTAGATAAAGTAAGTAAACGTCGTACGTTTGCGATTATTTCTCACCCGGATGCTGGTAAAACAACATTAACAGAAAAGTTCTTATTATATGGTGGAGCTATTCAGGAAGCCGGTATGGTTAAGGGTAAGCAGAATATGCGTCATGCAGTCAGTGACTGGATGGAAATTGAAAAACAGAGAGGAATCTCTGTTACATCTTCAGTATTACAATTCAACTATGATGGGTTCTGTATCAATATCCTAGATACTCCAGGCCATCAGGACTTCTCAGAAGATACATATCGTACATTAATGGCAGCTGACTCAGCGGTCATGGTTATTGATGCATCTAAGGGTGTCGAAGCACAGACACGTAAGTTATTCAAGGTTTGTGCAATGAGACATATTCCTATCTTTACTTTCATCAACAAGATGGATAGAGAAGCCAAAGACCCTTATGAATTAATGGAAGAAATTGAACAGGAATTAGGTATGGATACATGTCCTGTTAACTGGCCTATTGGATGTGGTAAACAGTTCAAAGGCGTTTATGAAAGAGAATCTAAGAAAGTGATTCGTTTCGTACCAGTACAGGGTGGTAAGAAGGAAGTACAGGAAATCATTACTGATTATGATGATCCTGAATTAATTAAAGAAATTGGTGAAGATTATTATGCGACTCTTCAGGATGATGTGGAATTACTAGATGGTGCAGGTGCAGAATTTGATCTAGAAAGAGTACATCGTGGAGAATTATCACCAGTATGTTTTGGTAGTGCCTTAACTAACTTCGGTGTAGAACCATTCTTACATCATTTCTTAGATTACTCTATGCCTCCTCAGCCAAAACAGAGTGACGATGGACCAATTGATCCATTCAATGAAGACTTCAGTGCATTTGTATTCAAGATTCAGGCAAATATGAATAAAGCACATAGAGATAGAATGGCATTCATGCGTATTACTTCTGGTAAATACACTAAGGGTATGGAAGTATTCCATATGCAGGGAAATAAGAAGATTAAATTAAGTCAGTCTAAACAGTTAATGGCTGATGACCGTGAAGAAATCCAGGAAGCTTATTCTGGAGATATCATCGGTGTCTTTGATCCGGGTATTTTCTCTATTGGTGATACAATCTGTACACCTAAGCATAAATTCAAGTTTGAAGGTATTCCTACATTCGCTCCTGAACATTTCGCACGTATCCGTAATACAGATACAATGAAACGTAAACAGTTCGTTAAGGGTGTAGAACAGATTGCTCAGGAAGGGGCTATTCAGATCTTCACTGAAATTGGTGGTTCGATGGAAGAAATCATCGTAGGTGTAGTAGGTGTCCTTCAGTTTGAAGTACTTGAATATCGTTTAAAGAATGAATATAACGTAAATATCAAGAGAGAACCTCTTGGATATCAGTTCATCAGATGGATTGATAATGAAGAAATTGATCTATATAGCTTGAATTTATCTTCAGATACAAAGAGAGTTCAGGATTTAAGAGGAAAGTATTTATTGCTCTTCTCTAATCAGTGGGGAATCAACTGGGCGACTGATAAGAACAAGGAATTAATTTTATCAGAATTCTCTAAAAACTAATGAAAAAGAATTGGCGTTATTGGTGGACGCTTTTGTACTTTGTAGTTTATCTAGTATGTTTCTTCTTTATTGAACATTTTATGCCAGTGACGCAATATCATATGATCTCTACACCAATAGATCATATGATTCCATTTAATGAGTGGTTTGTATTCTTTTATATCAGTTGGTTTGGGTATATCTTCTTCTCTTTCTGGTATTTCTTCTTTAAAGATAAGAAAGAATACTTGCAGATGATTACATTCCTATTTACCGGTATGACAATCTTTATAGTAGTATCAGTCATCTATCCTAATGGTTTAGATATTAGACCAAAACAATTAGGTCATAGTAATATTGCGTTAATACTTGTTGATTTGCTTTATAAGATTGATACACCAACCAATGTATTGCCTAGTATTCATATCTTTAATTCTATTGGTATGTGCATGGCTTTTAGTAAATCAAAGCATGCAACGAGTATTATGAAGAAGGGAACTACAATTCTTACGATAGGGATTATTATCTCTACTTTCTTAATCAAGCAGCATGGAATTATTGATGCACTTTCTGCAGTTGTGTTATCAATTATTCTTTATGTTATTGTTTATAAGAAAAATACTTATTTATTAAAAAGAAAATCTTAAAAGTTCATGGGTGACCATGAACTTTTTTGTGTTAGAATACATACAGGGAGTGATAAGTGATGAAAATACTTGCTGCATTTGATTCTTTTAAAGAAAGTATGACTGCATATGCTGCAGGAGAAGCAGTACAGAGAGCTTATAATAATGTACATGTTTGTCCTTTAGCTGATGGTGGTGAAGGGACAATGGAAGTCATGAATCATTATTTACATGGTGATATTCATGAAATAGAGGTAGCGGGACCGCTATTTAAGACAGTTCATGCAAAACTCGCTATTATGGATGATTTGGCTATTATAGAAAGTGCACAGGCATGTGGACTTGATTACCTGACTGAAGAAGAAAAGAACGGAACAGAAGCAACATCTTATGGTGTAGGAGAAATGATGAAATATGCCTATGATCATGGCGTCAAACGTTTCCTTTTGACTTTGGGTGGATCAGCCTGTAATGATGGAGGTATAGGTCTATTAAGTGGTATGGGTTATGGTTTCTTTGA
Organism: Catenibacterium sp. AM22-6LB; assembly: GCF_003435615.1. NCBI lineage: Bacteria > Bacillati > Bacillota > Erysipelotrichia > Erysipelotrichales > Coprobacillaceae > Catenibacterium > Catenibacterium sp. AM22-6LB. The sequence continues at coordinate 11,366 of NZ_QTUM01000041.1, read as the reverse complement.
TCAGTTTGATCAGCGTATTCCAATGAATGCGAGAGGACTCGAAACACTTGATCATATTAAGAAAACACGTCTTGACTTATCAAATATAGAAGTAGAAGGGGCATGTGATGTCACTAATCCATTATGTGGAAAAGAAGGGGCTACTTATGTTTTTGGCCCTCAAAAGAAGGTGAAAGATTTAGAAAAGACAGATCAGGCAATGAAGCATTATGCGAAAATAATGAGTGAATTAGTTGATAAGGATGATTCATGTGTACCTGGTGCAGGAGCAGCAGGAGGTATGGGCTATGCGATTGTTACAGGACTAAATGGTAAACTAGTGACTGGATTTGATGCAGTCAGTCGTACAGTTCGCCTAGAGGAAGCAATCCAGAAAGCGGATATTATTTTTACAGGTGAAGGAAAAATGGATCATCAGACTTTATATGGCAAGACGCCAATAGGTGTCTTGCGCTTAGCACAGAAATACAATAAACCTGTTGTCGCATTTTGTGGAAAGTGTGAAGATAAAGAAATATTACTTGAAGCAGGATTTGAGGATGTACGCTGTATTAATCATACGGATGAACCTCTTTCTATATTATTAGAAAAAGGTCCACAGTATTTAGAAGAAGAAGTGAGACGTTATCTGGAGGAAAAGAATGTATAAAGTTACAAAAGATGAATTACTATTAGAATCTCTTGTAGAGCATACTCGTAAGAAGAGAAATGATTGTAAGAGTTTATTGAAATATAAATCAGTACAGGTGAATGGTGAAGTACAGACTTATCATGCCTTTGAATTACATCCAGGAGATGAAGTAGAAGTTGGTAAGAAGACAAATCTTCCTTTTGAACTTCTTTATGAAGATGATGATATGATTGTGATCAATAAGCCTTCTGGACTAGTGAGTGAAGAGACACGTAATAATAAATATCAGACAGCTTTTTATATGGTGATGGAATATTGTCGCAAGAAGAGACAGCAGTGTTATCTTGTACATCGTTTAGACCAGGATACTTCTGGTGTACTTATGTTTGTGAAGAATAAGAAACTTTACCAGGAATTAACTCATAACTGGAATAAATATGTGAAGACAAGAGGCTATGTCGCAATATTAGAAGGACAATGTCGTAAGTCAGGCACAATAAAGAATCATCTTGTAGAAGATAAACAGTTAAAGATGCGTATTGCGAAAGAAGGACAATTGGCTATTACGCATTACAAGCCATTAGAAGTATCTAAGGATTATACAATGATGGAAGTATTCTTAGATACAGGGCGTAAGAATCAGATTCGTGTTCATATGGCTTCTTTGAATCATCCTATTATTGGGGATAAGAAATATGGTGCACGTACAAATCCTTTAAAGAGATTAGGTTTACATGCACATGAATTTGCATTCACACATCCTTTTACACATAAAACAATGACTTTTAAAGCGCCACTTCCTTCTTCTTTTACACAGATGTTTAAACCTTCTAAAAGATAAAGGAAAAAAAGGAAAAAAACAAATAAATTAAAAAAAGTTGTTGACAAACATCTGTATATTAGGTAAGATGAACAAGTAAAAAGTGGAAAGAAGAAGTGCCTACTTCTCGCCCGATTGATACAGTCGATGGGCCAATGTCACTAGATTAAACTCTAACGATAAGTGGGCGCTAGTACGCTCACTTTTTATTTAATATGAAGTAAGCGGAGGTGGCTTTTATTAGACGTTATGATAGAACAAAACCAGTAAAGAAGGAAGATCCAATTAACGAAAACATTCGTTTTAAGGAAGTATTGGTTATTGATCAGAATGGAGAACAGTTAGGCGTTATGAGCAAGAGAGACGCAATGAATCGTGCTTATGATGCAGGACTTGATCTAGTTTGTGTTGCTCCTAAGGCAAAGCCTGCGGTATGTCGTATCATGGATTACGGAAAGTATCGTTTCGAGCAGCAGAAGAAACAAAAAGAAATGAAGAAGAATTCAAAAGTTGTTGCGATCAAGGAGACGCAGTTATCTCCAACAATCGATGTACACGATAAGAACGTGAAGCTTAAACGTACTTTGAAATGGTTACAGGATGGCGATAAAGTCAAAGTAGCAATTCGTTTCAGAGGAAGACAGATGGCTCATGTTGATCTTGGACAGAAGATTATGGACGATTTTATTGCGGAATGTTCTGAATATTGCGTCGTTGAAAAGCCAGCTAAACTAGAAGGAAGAACATTGACAGCAATGCTCGCACCTAAAAAAGCAAAGTAAAATAGGAGGAAACTTATCATGCCAAAAATGAAAACACATAGCGGTCTTAAGAAGCGCTTAAAGAAAACAGCAAGTGGTAAATTAAAGAGAGGCCATGCATACGTATCTCACTTATCACATAATAAGACACATAAACAGAAAAAGCATCTCGCTAAGTCAGCATTAGTACACCCATCAGATTACAAGAGAATCAAGTCTCGTATCTAATAGGTTAATTTTAAGGAGGATATACACATGGCAAGAGTAAAAGGCGGATTTACAACTAGACGCAGAAGAAAAAAGACATTAAAGCTAGCTAAAGGTTACTTCGGTAGCAAACATGCTTTATATAAAACAGCTCATGAACAGGTAATGCATTCTTTAAAGTATGCTTACAGAGATAGAAGACAGTTAAAGAGAGAAATGAGAAAGCTTTGGATTGCACGTATCAACGCTGCTTGCAGAATGAACGATATGTCATATTCAACTTTCATGCACGGTTTAAAACTTGCAGAAGTTAACGTTAACAGAAAGATGCTTTCAGAAATCGCAATTGCTGATCCTGAAGGTTTCAAGGCTTTAACTGATTTAGCTAAAGAACAGTTAGCAAAGTAATCTAAAGTGCCAGAGATGGCACTTTTTTTCATGTTCAGAAAATTAATAGTGTGCTATGAAATAATTTTATATAATATAAACCATGAATCTATTAAAAATATTGATCTGCTGTGGGGGTGGCTTCTCATCAAGCTATGTCACTACACGTATGCAGAAACAAATCAAAGAAAATCATTTAGAGAATCAAGTACAGATTGATTTCTCACCCTTTAGCTTGATGCACGAAGTCATTGATCAATATGATGTAGTGATGTGCTGTCCACATCTGCTTATGGATATTAAGCTACACTTCAAGGATACAGGAACACCTTTATATGTTCTTCCTCCTAGAATGTATGGTTTGATGAAACTCACTGAAATTGTAGATGATGCGAAAGGAGTAATAGACATCTACAAACAAACAAAACAGAATCCAGTTTATTTTCCTGGAGAAGAAAATATCTTAAGAGTGACACGTATTAACTCTTATCGCCATACACATGGAGGTAAAGACCATGGGGACATTTAAATTTGCTTGTAAGATGTTGAAGCGTGAAAAGAAACAAGCTATATCCTATGGTATTACTGTTCTTTTTACTGTCTTTGTATCATTTGTCTTCTTTAATATTATTAATAATGATACGTTAATGGATCAAACAGCAGCTGCAAGTGGTGGATCTTTTTCACAGGTCAGTGTTCCATTATCAAGTATTATCGCATTTGTTGTTATAATGTTTTGTGGATTAATGATGGTTTATGCCAACTCTTTCTTTTGTATACATAAGACAAAAGAATTTGCGATTCTTGCGATGAGTGGCAGTAGTTTTTTTGATTCAACACTCTACTTGTTTTATCAGGAAATCATTATCTCTTTAATTGCTTTACCTATTGGTTATTTGATGGGTATGGCAGGGGCAGTAGGAGTGAATTCAATCATGTATCACTCTATGCATATTCATAAGTCTATCTTCATGATTCCTATGCGTGCCTATACAGATACACTTATGACTATTGCGATTCTTTTCTTTGTAACTATTCTAGGAGATTCAGGCTTTGTTTACCGCCATGATATCCAGACACTCTTACATGAATCTCATGAAAAGGTAGTGGATAAGAGATTACCTTCTTATCTTCCACCATTCATTTATATATTTGCGATTATTATATTAGTTACGACTCCTTATAGTCCAACTGGATTTGTATTCCCTTGTTTTGTAGGTGGAATAGGGGCAGCTTATGTATTATCGCAGACAATTCCAGAAATACTTAGAAAAATTAAGAGTCAACGTTTAGGACATACTTTAGACCTCGTTTCTTTAAGTCATTTATCTACTTCTTTGACTAATTCAGGTGCTCTTATTCTTGTTTATGTTGTCACAAATGTTTGTATGAGTGCTATGATCATTGCTCAGAAAAATTCACCAAGAGAATATATGACTGCTATTATTGCTTACGTTGTAATGACAATTTTATTATCTATCACAATTATGTATAAATATGCTGCAGAAACTATGAAAAGAGTGAAAGCCTTTAGTAATCTTTATAAGATAGGATGTACAAGAAAGAAGATTGCTTCTTATATTAAGAAGGAAGTTATTCTCTTCTATTCATTACTTGTTTTAATACCTATTGTTTATCTTGCAATTGTCATGGTTCAGGTTTATATGCATACACCGGATACTTTAGGGCTTATTATTATGTTATTTGGTGTGGATATCATTCCACAGATGATTCTTGCAGTGATTACTTATTATATTTATAAGAAGAATGTTTATACAGAAATCGGAGAAGTACTATGAGTGAAATACTAGTTGCGAAAAATATAACTAAAATATATGGTATTGGTACAAGCCATACCTTTGAAGCATTACATGGTGTCTCTATGACTATGAATGAAGGAGAATTCATCTGTGTCATGGGACCAAGTGGTGCAGGTAAATCAACTTTTATTAATAATCTATCTACAATTGATATTCCTACAAAAGGGAAGGTTTATATCAATGATACTGAAGTAAGAAGTATGGGTGAAAATGAAATAGGTAAGTTCCGCTATGAGAACCTTGGATTCATCTTCCAGGAATTCAACTTATTAGATTCTCTCACTATTCTTGAAAATATTGCAGTTCCTCTTTCTCTTGCAAATTTGCCACAGGAAGAAATAGAAGCAAGAGTTAAAGAAACAGCGTCACGTTTATCTATTGATTCATTACTTCATAAGTATCCTAATGAATGTTCAGGAGGACAAAGACAGCGTGCAGCCATCTGTCGTGCCCTTGTCACTCATCCTAAACTTATTGTAGCGGATGAACCAACAGGTAACCTGGATTCCCATACATCACATGAAATATTAGAAATATTCAAAGAACTCAATGATCAAGATGGTGTTTCTATCCTTATGGTGACTCATGATCCAATGATTGCCAGTTATTCTCAGAAACTGCTTTACATTAAAGATGGTGTCATTGCAAAGCAAGTCGTGAAGGGTGATTTGACACAGAAGGAGTATTTCCATAAAATAGTAGACGTTAACTCAGCAGAGTCAATGTCTTTATTTGAGGGGGAATAAGTATATGAGTGGAATTGTTTTAGAAGGTGGTACATTTAGACCAATCTTTTCATGTGGTATTATGGATTGTTTGAATGATCATGATATTATGTTTGATTATTGTATAGGTGTAAGTGCAGGAATCACTGATGGTGTTTCTTATGTATCAAAACAGCCTAGAAGAAATCTTGAGATACTAAAAACGTATCGTCATGATCCTCGTTATATTGGTCTTAGAAACTATAAGACGGATCATTCTTTATTTGGTTTAAAGTTTGCCTATGAAACAATGTCTAATGAACTTAATCCTTTTGATTATGATACATTTTATAAGTCTCATACAAAAGTACTTGTAGGAGTTACAAATGCGAATACAGGAAAAGCAGAATATATAGATGGTCATAAAATAGATCGTCATTGTACAGTGTTAAAGGCAACATGTGCTATTCCCATCGTATTTCCTGCAATCAAGATAGGTGAGAATGAATATTTTGATGGCGGTATTGCGGATTCTATTCCTGTAAAGAAAGCAATAGAAGATGGTAATAAGAAGCTTTTGATTATTCTTACTAGACCAAAGGGGTATAAGAAGACACTCAATTTTTCAACTCGTTTTGCAGCACAGGTTGTGTCTCGTAAATACCCACTTCTTAAAGATGCTTTGCTTTCACGTCATATTAACTATAATGAAACATTAGACTATATTGACAAGCTAGAAAAAGAAGGCAAGGCACTTGTATTAAGACCAACAGAAGAAGTCATCATTGATTCTATGGAAAAGGATTTAGATAAGATTCAAAGAATCTATGATTATGGTTATGCGCTTGCTTTAGAACATCTAGAAGAAATAAAGGCAATATGTCATGAATAGAGTCTCTTGAAAGAGACTCTTTTACTATTTATAATAGTTTCTGTAGGTTGATTTATATGAAACCTATTATCGGAATATTACCTTTATTTGATGAGAAAAAAGAGAGTTATTGGATGCGTCCAGGATATATGAAAGGTATTATGAATGCAGGAGGCATTTCTGTGATGTTACCTTTTATTGAAAATATAGAAGATATTAAACAATTATCAGAAAACTTTGATGGTTTTCTTTTTACTGGCGGCCCAGATATAGATCCTACTTATTATCATGAAGAAAAGAAAGAAAATTGTGGAGATTTAACACCTTATAGAGACACATTAGAAAGTCAGTTATTTAAAGAAGTATATGCTTTAAATAAACCAATATTAGGAATATGTAGAGGACATCAGTTACTTAATGTATTATGTGGTGGAAAATTGTATCAGGACTTACCATCAGAATATCAAAGTACTATAACTCACAGAATGAAACCACCTTATGACAATAAGCAGCATACAGTTACTCTTATAGAGGATACACCATTAAAGAGCTTACTTAATAAAACTATTCTGCCGGTCAATAGTTGTCATCATCAAGCAATCAAAGAACTAGGAAATGATTTACAACCTATGGCTATAAGTGAAGATGGTTTAATCGAATCATGTTATGCACCTCATAAGAAGTTTGTATGGGGTGTACAATGGCATCCTGAGTTGATGTGTACAGAGAAAGAAAGTCAGAAAATATTTGAAGAGTTTATAAGAAAATGCAAAGAGTAAAATGGAATATTGAATTAAAAGGACATATATACCCCTGTATTGTTTCATTTAAGAAGATGAAAACAATCAGAGTGAAGATCAGAGATAATTATTTAGAGGTGAGTGCACCTGTTGGTACAAGCGAGAAGTACATTTGTGATTTAATATATGAAAATGAAGAGGATTTATATGCACGATTATCTTCCTATGTTCCTTATTTTGATCTAAAAGATGGTGGGTATGTCTATATCTTTGGTAAGAAATATCAAATAGTTGTCAGAGATATTAAGAAGAAACAATGTGCAATTCATGGAGATAGTATTTATGTATATACTTCTTATATAGAAAATGCGTTAGGTATATATCTTTCTCAGATACTCTATGAATATTTAAAAACGAGAACGGCAGAATATCTTCCTTTATTTAATCGATCTATGCCACGTATACAAGTTAAACAATATAAAGGAAGATGGGGAAGCTGTTATGATCAATTAAACCTTGTGACATTTAATTTCTCTTTAGTTTATTTAGATAAAGAGTTGATTGATTATGTAATTGTGCATGAGTTATGTCATTTTATTGAACCAAATCATTCTCCTCGATTCTATGCAGAAGTCAAAAAGAGAATGTTTGATTATAAGAAACGTATGAAAATATTGGAGGAAAAGCATGTATGATTCAATCAGTGAATAATAAAACAATTAAAGATCTTGTGAAGTTAAAGAACAAGAAAACAAGAGATGAAAAAGGACTTTTTCTAGTAGATGGATTCCACATGGTAGAAGAAGCAAAAAAAGCAGGACTATGTGATTTAGTTATTAGTACAGATGAATCATTAGAAGGGCAGGATAAAGTGCTTGTTGTGTCTGATTCTGTTATGGAAAAGCTCTCTTATACTAAAACACCACAGCCTATTATGGCTGTATGTCATAAGAAGGATAATATTTTAAAACACTATGATCGTGTTCTTATTTTAGATGGTGTACAGGATCCAGGAAACTTAGGAACTATTCTTCGTTCAGCACTTGCTTTTGGCTTTAAACAGATTGTCATGAGTCCTGATTGTGTAGACTTATACAATGATAAGGCATTGCGTTCTACTCAGGGGGCTGTTTTTCATTTAGATATTGTCCGTGATGAATTGAGTCATGTTATTCCAGAATTACAGAAGTTAGGTGTACGTGTCATTGCGACAAGCTTACATAATGCATCTTCTATTGATGATATTAAATCAACAGATAAGATGGCTTTTATTATGGGGAATGAAGGAAATGGTGTGAGAGATGAAACAATTGCGATGTCTGATGCCTCTCTTTATATTCCTATTGATACAATGGAATCACTTAATGTTGGTGTAGCGGCAGGTATTGTGATGTATACCTTTAAGGAGGGTTCACTATGATTAGACAGCATATCTATTTTTCAGGAAGAGTACAAGCTGTTGGATTTCGCTTTAGAGCACAGATGAATGCGACTCAGTTAGGACTTACTGGCTGGGTTAGAAATCTCTTTGATGGACGTGTAGAAGCAGAAGTACAGGGAGAAATAGAACAGATCAATCGTTTTATCAATAAGATGAAAAATGAACAATGGATAGATATCACTAATATAGAAGTGGAAGATATTCCTGTAGAAAAAGGAGAGAGAAGATTTGATGTTACATACTAGACAATCTCTTTTAAAATCTTTTCAGCATGCCTTTGAAGGCATTATCCATACAATAAAGAAGGAACGTAATATCAAAATACATCTTTCTTTTATGTGTGCAGTGATCTTATGTGGTTTCTATTTTCATATTACGAAGATTGAATGGATGATCTGTCTTATTCTATTTGCACTTGTTTTATCATTAGAACTTGTCAATACAGCAATTGAAGCCGTGGTGGACTTAGCCTCACCGGATATTCATCCTCTTGCAAAGCTCTCTAAAGACGCTGCAGCAGGTGCTGTGCTTATTAGTGCAATCATTTCAGCTATCATTGGCTTGATGATTTTTATTCCTTATATCATCTAAAAAAGTGGGCTATTTAAATAGTCCACTTTTATCCATCATGTCTAATGCATGTTCTATTGTATCATCACTTTGTACAAGAGCCATACGTACATAACCTTCACCTTGAGTACCAAATGCATTACCTGGTACCACAAGAACACCTGTTTTATCAAATAGTTCCTTTACAAAAGTTTCAGAATCTTTAAACTTATCAGGAATCTTTGCCCATACAAACATAGTACCCTTAGGCATATCGATATCCCAGCCAATAGACTTACAGCCATTGACTAATAAGTCTCTTCTATGTTTATAAGCATTTCTTGTTTTTTCTACACATGATTGATCCTGTGTTAATGCTTTAATAGCACCTTTTTGAATAGGCAGGAACATCCCGTAATCAAGATTAGATTTTAAGGATTTTAATTTTCCGATGATTTCTTTATTACCAATCGCAAAACCAATACGTGCCCCTGCTAAACCATATGTCTTACTTAATGAGTTGAATTCAATACCAACATCCTTAGCACCTTCAAATTCTAAGAAACTGTGTCCAGGCCCTTCAAACAATAATTCACTATAGGCATTATCATGAAGTACCATGATGTTGTATTTCTTTGCAAAGACAATAAGTTTTTTATAGAATTCATCATTCGCAACACCACAAGTTGGATTATTTGGATAAGACACAATCATATACTTTGCATCTTGTGCAGTCTTTTCATCAATCATGTCAAAATCAATTAAATAATCATTTTCCTTTAATAAAGGCATAGTAACAACTTTAGCCCCAGCGAGTAGTGGTCCATCTCTAAAGATTGGATAACATGGATCTTGTACAAGCACAATATCATCTTCATTTACCAAAGTTAAAGCAAGATGTGCTAAGCCATCCTGAGATCCAAGTAATGATGTCATTTCAGTTTCGGGATCAATAGTGACACCGTATCTTCTTTCATACCATTCTTTTACAGTATTTTGAAGATCAACCGCATCCTTAATCGCATAAAGATAGTTTTCTGGCTTCATTGCCTCCTTTGCGATTGTTTCCATGACTTCCTGAGTTGGAGGAATATTAGGTGCTCCGATACTTAAATCAATGACTTCTAGTCCTTGTTTTTTTCTTTCACTACGCATATTTGCAAGTGTAGTGAAGATGCTTTCTCCGAAGAGATCCATTCTTTTTGAAAATTTCATTTTTATATACGCCCTTTCTTCAAGTATCATAATACAAATATGAAACAAATGAAAGTTTCAACTTATAAAAAAACTTCTTGAAATGTATGTGTAATTACTATTTCCCTGCTTTCGGCTTGTTCGATAGATTAGATTTCAGAAATGGATATTACGTTTGCCAGAATGGGAAGCAGAGAAATGAATCATAGAATTGATGGTGAATTCATAATGACCTAAAGTGAAAAGTTAAATTCCACTTTAAAAAGAAACGAAAATAATGTGGAATTTAGTCGTTCAGGATTATATTTTCATAAGAATATCGGGTATTAATTCTGATATTCTTTTTGTTTTGGGAATGGAACTTAATCATTCGTACACTAGAAATGAGATTCTAACGTCATAAATCATGGTATTTTAAGGCGCAATAAAGCTATGGAATTTCGTTCATTTTTTCGAGTGTAAGACTAAATTCCACTTTACTTTCATGTGCTATTGTCAGCCTGCCTCTCATGTTTCATACATTCTCCGAATGATTTTAGTTATCTTCTTTTAATAAATATGGTTTTAAAATAATATCATCATTTTCTATTTTCTTGATTCCAAATTCTATGAATCTCTTGTATAAATCTGGATTAAGGAACTCCATCATCTCCAGCGGAGATTTTCCCTTCAGGTACTCCTTTAGCTGGGAATTGATGTGGGATACTATGAGATTAGCCTTCTCCTGTGAATCTAGACCAAGCGCTTGGAGATTTGTCCCTTTAGGGCATATGTAACGTATCTCCTTGTGGTAGTTTTCAAGACTTCCTTTCTGGCGTGATGCCATAGGATCACAGTAAAAGACATGAGTTCGCATGCTGCCATCATTATCTTTTTCCAGTCCTTCTGCATCCGAGAATTCAGAACCTCTATCCGTCTTGACTACTTCTACTTCTTTCAGGAACAGTTCTTTTCCTAATATCGATTCTAGAAGGTCTATACCTTCAACCATAACCTTTGCAGTCTTCTCTTCATGGTATATAATAAACATGAAAGAGTAAGACAGGAACTTAAAAGTCTGCATGAACGGACCGCTTTGTCCATTGTAGACGGTATCCATCTCGACGATACTAACGTTGTCATTATCGTCAGTATATGAGATGAAATCATCATAGGTGTGGCCTATCAGGAACTTTCTGTCTTCTCTTTCGTATTATAGAACTAGAAGTTATTCAAGTAATAATTCTAGTTTTTTATTTTAT
>NZ_QTUM01000040.1:0-21896 GCF_003435615.1 Catenibacterium sp. AM22-6LB | reverse complement strand
GTTCGTGAGAACTTACATTATCTCGATGTGAGTATGTTTAATCACATTTTGAGTGGCAGTATTTTTATGTATACAATGAAAGAAGTTTGTCAGATTGTTGGATGGAGCTATGAAACATTAAAATATTATTGTAAAGAAGGGCTTATTCCTAATGTAAAGAGAGATAAGAATAACTATCGTGTCTTTGATGAAAATAATATCGAATGGATCAAAGGCTTACAGTGTTTAAAGAAATGTGGAATGAGTTTAAAGGATATGCGTCAATATCTTGATTATTGTATGCAGGGTCCTGTTTCTATTCCAGAGCGTGTAGATATGCTTAATGAGACAAAAGAAGATTTAGAAAGAAGACTATCAGAAATACAAGAATCTTTAGACTATATTGAACAGAAGAAAGAACTCTATAGAGATATGCAGGAAGGTAAGAAGCCTTATGTAAGTTAAGTATATCATGTAGAGAATTAGGTGATACTATGATAGGTACAGTAGATTTTAATATGATTCTAGAATTGAATCGTTTCTTGAAGAAAGAAGGGTATGATTATTCTGTTCATTCTATTGGTGGATGTGCAAGTTGTGGTCTTAATTTGAGATGTGAGGGAAAAGAAAGTGATTTAGAAGATGTGATGAAGGTCATAAATGACTTTCTTAAGAATAAGTGGTTAAAGGCTGTTCCTAGTCTAGAAGATCCCTATACTCTTGGTATCATCTCTACATTTCATAAGGAGGACAAGTGATGTTTCAGTTAAACTATCAAAGTCATAAATCTGTCTATGAACAGATTGTAGATAATATTAAGGAACAGATTATGACAGGTGTATTAAAAGAAAATACCCAATTACCAACAGTAAGAGAACTCTCTCAACTATTGACTATTAATCCTCATACAGTTCAAAAAGCATTTCAGACATTGGACCAGGAAGGCTATATCTATACAATTGCGAATAAAGGTACTTTTGTATCATCAAGAAAACATGTAAAGATAGATGAACAGAAAGTCGATGATACGATTCATATGATTGTAGAAGGTTATAAAGAATTAATCCACATGGGTATGACTCAAGATGAAATACATAATAAGATTCTAGAAAATATGAAAGGAAGCCCTCATGATTAAAGTAAAAGACTTATATAAAGTGATTGATGGTGAAGTTGCCCTTGATCATCTCAATATGCAGGTAGAAGAAGGGTCTATCTATGGTTTGATTGGTCCTAATGGAGCAGGTAAAACAACACTCATTAGACATCTGGTTGGTGTCTTAAAACAAGATGCAGGAAAGATTTTTATAGAATCACAGCCTGTTTATGAAAATATAGAATTAAAAAGAAAGATAGGCTATATATCTGATGAGATGTATTTCATAGAAACAAACTTAGAAAGAAATGCGAAAGTCTATAAAGACCTTTATCCATCATGGAACCAGGAAAGATTTAAAGAACTCTACAAAACATTTAAATTAAATCCTACAAAGAAGATAATGACATTCTCTAAAGGAATGAGAAAACAAGCATCGTTTTGTTTAATTATGTCTACAATGCCTAAATATCTTATTTTAGATGAACCTATAGATGGATTAGATCCAGTCGCAAGAAAATTAGTTTGGAAATATATTATTGATGATGTTGCCCAAAGGAATCTAACAGTTCTTATTTCTTCTCATAATTTAAAAGAATTAGAAGGAATAGTGGATCATGTAGGTATATTGTATAAAGGTAAAATTATGAAGGAGTTTGATTTAGAATATATTCAAACGCATATTCATAAAATACAGGTTTCATTTGGAGATAAAGAAGTTCATTTAGATGATTTAAATATTGCGTATCAGGAGGAAAGAGGTTCAGTAAAAATATTGATTATTGAAGACTCTCTTTCTAATATTAGAAAGGTTATAGGAGATCAATCTCCTCTTATCTTTGATATACTTCCTTTAAGTCTGGAAGAACTCTTTATATATGAAGTAGGAGGAGAAGATGATGATGTCCAAAAACTCATATTTTAATAAAACCTTCTTTAAAAACCTTATGAAACGTTTCTGGATCATTGGTTTAGGGATGATGGTATCTTATGTTTTATTATATCTTTATCCTATCTACCAGGGCGCAAGTTCAGAGGGGTATCAATACTATGCAGCCTATCTCAAGGGTTCTTATTTTGCAGGTAATCTTATTATCTCTACTATTGCGGTACTTACAAGTGTGGCTTTACTCTATTTTTACCATAACCGTACAGCCTCTACAATTATTCATTCTATGCCTATTAAAAGATCAGAACTCTATTGGACATCTTTTATTGCAGGGATGATTTTAATGTTTATACCTCTTATTCTTACAACAGGGATACTCATATTCTATGGTAAAACAATTCCTTTATATTATAGAGAACTTTCAATCAACCATTGTCTAAGCTGGTTTTTGATTCAAAGTGCACTCATATTCTTTGCGTATGGCATTACACAATTCTGTGGTATTATCACGGGTAATCTCTATACACATTGTATATTAGGAGTATTTTTTAATAGTTTACCATGGCTTAGTTCACAGTTCTTTACTATTCTTAAATCAGCTTTTACTTATGGTGTAGAAGAACCTTCTGTCGCTTTTGAGAACTATTCTACTGCCTTTAATTATGTATTAAATCTAGAAAAATGGCTCACATTACATACTCTTGCTTATTTGACTATTTATATTGCGATAGGCATCAGTTTGGTCTTTATTGCCTACTTCATTTATAAACGTGTTAAGTTAGAATACATTGGTTCTTCTGTTGTCTTTGACCGCTTAAAAGATATAGTTGTCATTATAGGGACTCTTGTACTCTCTTCATTTGTGACATTCTTATTTATATCCAATGAAACATCAATTCATACAATGCGTATCACTTTTGTGATTATAGGTATCATTGATTCATTTATAGGTTACTATATTTCAAGAATGATTGCAGATATGACACTTTATGTCTTTAATAAGAAGAACTTTAAGAAGTTTATCATCTATCTTGTGGTCTTCTCACTCATGTGCGTCTTCTTTGTCTTTGATATCACAGATGAAGAAAATAAGATTCCAAAAACAGGTACTGTATCTTATGTGACATTCAGTTCTGATTATTCAGGTAATCAGGATGTTAAACTGAATGATTCAGATACAATAGATATAATTCATGATATACATAAAGATATCTTAAAAGCACCACATAACTCTAATGATTCTTCTCATTATTTCAACATTACTTATCATCTCGTAGATGGTAAAACACTCACACGTTCCTACAACATATCACAGGACTGTTTCGATAAATATGTGAAGGATGATATGAAGTCACTTTATACAAATGTTTCTTATATGAACCAGATCTTTAGAAATATGCATTGGATAGAAGTATCTGTTATGAACTATAAAGATGATACAATGGACGATACAGTCTATTTAAAAGAAGATGATTTTAGAGGTTTGAAATATGCCTTAAGAAAGGACTATGAAACTCTTTCGATGGATACTATTTCAGACGCAATTAATAACTATAATTATAGTATTGAAGTCATTAATGATGCAGATTATGTACTCACTTTCTATATTAATAAGGATTTTGAGAATACAGTGACATACTTTAAAAAGAGAGGCTATTATAGAAAGATATTTAAGTAAAAAGACGTATCACCAAATAGGTGATACGCTTTTACTTTACAATATAGAATTGTGCACTATAGGCAGGTAATGTCATTTCTAGTTCATTTTTTATATGAATTTCTTTATCTAGATTATGTGATTTACCACTATATAATTCATTATCTGAATTTAATAGAAGAGTCAATGTTTCAGGCTGATCTACTTTATAAGTATATGTCTTATCTACATTATGGAAGTTAAAGAAAGCGACTATTGTTTCTTTATCACTCATACGTTTAAAGACATAAATACAATCCTGTTCCTGATGACAATCCACCCACTTAAATCCTCTTTCACTAAAGTCATACTGTGATAAAGAAGGATGTGTTAAATAGATCTTATTTAATTCTCTCATGAAGTGAAGGAAAGAATCATGTATAGGATACTTCAATAAGAACCAGTCTGGTTCTTTTGTTTCATCCCATTCTCTAAACATCGCAATCTCATTACCCATGAAGTTAAGCTTCTTACCAGGATGCGCAAACATATACATATAAAGTGCTTTGACCTGTGCAAACTTCTCTTCATACTCACCATACATCTTATCAATAATAGTTTTCTTACCATGCACTACTTCATCATGTGAGAATGGAAGAATAAAATGTTCATTATAGAAATACATCATAGAGAATGTAAGCTTATGATAGAAAGAAGGTCTTTCTTCTGGAGTCTTCATAAAGTAATCTAATGTATCATTCATCCAACCTAAATCCCATTTATAATCAAAACCTAAACCACCTTGGTCAACTGGACGTGTTACACCTTGATAAGAAGATGAATCTTCGGCAAAAAGAAGAGTATGAGGAACTCTCTGTTTAAGTCCTTTATTAAAGTTCTGAACAAAGCGAATCGCTTCTCTATTCTCTCCACGACCACTATTACCCTGCCAGTAAATAAGATTACCTACTGCATCTAGTCTTAAGCCATCGATATGATATTCCTTTAACCAGTAATAAGCAGAAGAATTCAAGAATGAACATACATCACCACGAGAATGCTGGAAATTACATGTACCCCATTCACTCTTACCTACTGCATCATTAGGGTAATTATAAAGAGGTGTACCATCATAGTTATTCAAACCAAATCCATCAATCGCAAAATGAACAGGTACAAAATCAAGAATAACCGCAATATTATTTTCATGACACTTCTCTACAAAATATCTTAAATCATCAGGAGTACCATAACGAGATGTAGGGGCAAAATAACCCGTAGGCTGATAACCCCAGCTTAAATCATTAGGATATTCATTTAAAGGCATGATTTCTAAGAAGTTATAATGATTTTCTTTTAAATAAGGAATAATTAAATCAGCCATTTCACGATATGTATACCAGTCATCTGCTTTTTCACCAGGTTTCTTCCAAGAACCAAAATGCATTTCATACACATTAATAGGCATATCTTCACTAAATCTTTGATTCATCCAAGCATCATCATGGAATGTATACTGATTCATATCAAAAATAATAGATGCATTATTAGGACGTACTTCACTTGTATACATATAAGGATCACAGTGATCTACAAAAGACCCATTATTATAAATACGATACTTATACATCTGTCCCACTTTCGCATTTGATATAGTCGCTTCAAAGAACTGACCATTTCCACAACGGTTCATAGGTGTTTCCTGCCAGTCATTAAATTCCCCAATAACTGCCACATGAGATGCTGCTGGCGCATATGTTCTAAAAGTCACGCCATCCATATGAACAAAAGCACCTAGATACTTATAAGTCTCAAATTCCTGTCCATTATAAAAATTATTAAAATCCATACGTTACCCTCCAATTTCTCTACTTTAATCATAAGATAATTAGAAGAAAATTTCATCTGACATTTTAAACGATTTGTTTGGAATTACACATGTAAAAACCCTCCACTTAAGGGAGGGTTTGGTGATGATTATAAGTGATAATCCATAGGATATGTTAAGTATTCTAATGTATCTAACTGATCAACAGTGACAACTCCAGCTGGTGCTCTAAGTAAACTAGGAATTCTATTTACTATAGTAGCACATGTATGTTCTACTGTAGCTGGTTTAACTACATGGAATTCAGTATCTGGTTCGCCAGTAATCTTCCAATCACACATATCACCATCATCAGGACCATAGACCTTACCAATGCACTGTGTTTCAATAATAGGACCCTGGAATGTTTCTGTAGTAACGACTGCAGCCATACCAATACAATTTCCTTTTGGAATTGTTTCACCCATTGTTTCAGAATACAAATCAGTATCATGGAAATAAGGTACACATTTTTGTGTCTGTGACTTAATAGTCCATCCCATACGAGATGCAAGAGCTTTGTTTGAGTTCCATACATAAGATGGTTCAATTTCTTCAGGATGAGCAATTGTTGCTTCAAACTCTTCAGGTGTTAAACCTACACCATGTGCTTTCGCAAGGGCTAAACCATATTCTTCTACATTGTAACTAACTGCCCCTTCAATCTTAGTAATAGTATGACAAGAACCAGCTACTAAACCAACCATGTTCACCCAGAATGTATCTTCCATACCACTACCTACAAATGTACATCCTGTTTCTTTCGCAAGAACATCTAACTTATTCATTCTTACTGGATCAGTTGTCCATGCATCTGTTGCTTCTTCACATGTAGTGATGACATTAATACCTCTACTTAAGCACTTTTCAAAATGATCAAAACAATCACTCACAAGTGAGAATAATGTCACGACTGCAACATCAGCATCACAATTATCCAATACTTCATCTGCATCACTACTGATCTTTACACCAGTCTTAATACCTAGTTCTGCATAATCACCTACATCCATGCCCACAATTGCAGGATTATTATCAATGGCTCCGACAATCTGCGCACCTTTCTCATACAAATAGCGTAAGATGTATTTACTCATCTTACCACAACCATACTGTACAACTTTAATCTTTTCCATATGAAATACCTCCTAACTAAAGGATAAACCCTCATCAATGATGAGGGTCAACCTTTTTATAGGCAATTGGGACTTGTAATCTTAGATACATAGAACGTTCATTATCTTTAAAGAATGTGAGTTCTATTAATACTTCACATATATAATCGCCAATCACGTCATAATTATTATCCATACAATACTTTAGTAATCTTCCTGCATACTCTTTTTCATTATTAAAATCATCCATATAAATACAAGCATACATACCACTTTCTAATGTCTGTACAGATTCCTTTTTTGGAAAGTGTTCATCCACAAAAATAAATATATCATGAGTAATAAACTCCTGTTTCAGGAATCTCTTTCTCTTAAGAAAGGTTCCCACATTACAATAATATACTTGGGGAAGATGTTCTTCTAATAATTGATCTTTGAATTCTTTGAGTATTACCTCATATCCATTCTGATCATAATCATAGAAGTTCTTATTCACTCGTTTGGCATAGATGTGACGTTCATCAATATACTCAGTTGTCAAAGTGCCAGGTGTAGGGGATTTACGGTATCTTTCAAGAGAATAGATTGTACGTTTGATTGCATCTCTTTTGCGTAAAATATCATCCATCTCTTTCTCTATAGAACGCTGTTTCTTAATGAGTATTGCTTCTATAAGAGTAGGATCTTCTTTATCCAACAATTCCTTGATTTCCTTCAAGTTCATTCCTAGCTCTTTCATATAACCTATTAGATCAAGTCTTGCATTTTGCTTCATATCATAATAGCGATAGCCTGTATCTTCATCAATATAGATAGGTGTCAATAATCCCCATTTATCATATAAGCGGAGCGTATTAATACTTACATGATTGATTTTAGCCATCTTCCCAATAGAAATTAAACCCTCATGCATACAATCACCTCTTTCTATAATTCTACCATTTTTACAAGACTAACTTGTAAGAAAAATGTTAGAATGGGGAAAAAAGGGGGTTAAGGTATGTCTATACTTACTGATACAATTAGAAAACAGTTCAAAGAAGGGGACGATATCAGAGATGAAGGTTTGACTACACTTGATACAGTTCAACGATTTGATAATATTCTTTATGGTGATGATCCAGAATGGAATACAATGGATCTCTATATTCCTAAAGAAGAAAAAGAAAAACTTCCTATTATTATTAGTTTCCATGGTGGAGGCTGGGTTTATGGAGATAAGGAAAGATATCAATATTATTGCATGAGTCTTGCAGAAAGAGGTTTTGCGGTCATCAACTTTACTTATCGTCTCGCACCAGAGTTCAAACATCCTGCACCACTTGTTGATATGAATCAAGTTGCTCATTGGATTATGAATCATGCAAAGGATTATTTTTTAGATACAGAACATATATATGGTGTAGGAGATTCTGCAGGAGCGCATTTACTAGTTCTCTATGCATCTATTCTTACAAATAAGGAATATGCTTCTACCTATGACTTTAAAGCACCAGAAGGCTTTCAATTTAATGCACTCGCATTAAATTGTGGTGCTTATAACATCACGCCTGAATCAGAATTAACAGGAGAACTTATAAAAGAATATCTGCCAAATGGAGGAACAGAAGAAGAATTTAAAACAATCGATCCAAAACAATATATTACTTCAGACTTCCCTCCATGCTTTGTAATGACAGCAGAAGGGGATTTCTTAGTAGAAGATGCACTTACAATGAGTCAAGTACTGACTCATCATAATGTCCCTCATATGTATAAATACTATGTAGGAGATAAACCTCTTAATCATGTCTTCCATTGTAATATAAAACTCAAGGAAGCAACACAATGTAATGATGAGGAATGTCAATTCTTTAAGAACTATTAAAAGGGGTAATTTAAAATAACTAGGGTACATTTCTTTCCCTTTACTTTTCTCATTATTCAAATCATTTTTAAACAATTTATCCCATGTTTAATCTTTCTCTTTATCAATATGAAATTGAGTTGATCCATAACTGTATCTCCTGTATTTATTCAAACATACAAAAAAAGGCTGCAACAATGACTGTTGCAGCCTTTATGTTTTATAACCCTGTATAACCCATTAAATCAAAGTCTACCTGCTTAGCAACTTCACGGCCTTCTCTAATAGCCCATACGACTAAAGATTGACCTCTACGGACATCACCTGCACTATATAACTTACTAATATTCGTATGATGATCATTTTCATCACATTTTACTGTATTTCTTGCATCTAATTCTACACCAAATGCATTAATGACTGGCTTTTGTGCCCCGATAAATCCTGCTGCAATAAGCACTAGATCACAAGGTACTGTCTTTTCACTACCAGGTACCTGTTCAAATGAACGACGACCATCTTTCACTACAGTCTGTAACTTTACAATCACAGCCTGTTTTACATTTCCTTTACTATCAAGAATAAATTCTTTTACTGTACTATTATAAACACGAGGATCTTCACCAAATACGGCAATGTTTTCTTCCTGTCCATAATCAGTCTTCTTGACTAAAGGCCATTCTGGCCATGGGTTAGAATCCGCTCTAACAAGTGGTGGTTCAGACATCATTTCTAGCTGTAATACAGACTTTGCGCCATGTCTAATTGCGGTACCAACACAGTCGTTTCCTGTATCACCACCACCGATGACTAATACATTCTTACCTTTCGCATTAGGATACTGTCCATCCTTGAATTCACTATTTAATAGTGACTTAGTCACCTGAGTTAAATAGTCTACAGCGAATAGAATATTATTACCTTCTCTACCAGGTACATTAATATCTCTAGGTTCCTTAGCACCTACTGCAAGAATAACTGCATCATATTTACTTAATAATTCTTTTGCCTGTTTCTTAGTTGTAATGTCTTTATTTGTAAAGAACTTTACACCTTCTGCAATCATCTTATAAATACGACGATCAATGATATTCTTCTCAATCTTCATATTAGGAATACCATACATTAATAGTCCACCTAAACGATCTTCTCTTTCATATACATCACAATCATATCCACGTTGATTAAGTGTATCTGCAGCAGCTAAACCAGCAGGACCTGAACCAATAACCGCAATCTTTTTACCTACACGCTTTAATGGTGGTTCTGGTTCTTCTAATAGATGTTCATAGGCATATTCAATAATCGCATGTTCATTTTCTTTAATTGATACTGCTTCACCATTTAAAGAACATGTACATGCTTTTTCACATAATGCAGGACATACTCTAGAAGTGAATTCTGGGAAGTTATTTGTCTTCTTTAAACGTTTATGAGCCTGTTCATACTTACCTTTAAATACTAAATCATTCCATTCAGGAATTAAATTATTTAAAGGACAGCCAGAAAACATACCTTTAATCTTCTGGCCGTACTGACAAAACGGAATACCACAGTCCATACATCTTGCACCCTGTTTCTGCTGTTCTTTAGTAGACAAAGGGATATGGAATTCATCGAAGTTCTTAATACGTTCTGTAGGAGGAACCTCATAAGATGTCTCACGTGCATAATCTAAAAATCCAGTTTTCTTACCCATGACTATTTTCCTCCTTTCATAGCTGCATTAAATGCTTCTACCTTAGCCTGATCTTCATCTAGACCCTGTGACTGATAATAAGCAATCAGATCCATCATCTTCTTATAATCATGTGGAATGATCTTCTTAAACTTACCAATATATGTCTTGAAATCATCTAAGAACATCTTGGCTTTTTCTGAACCAGTATACTTATAATGATTTTCAATTAATTCTCTTACTGTCTTAATATCATATGGCTTATTGACTTCAGAATATTCTACAAGTGCACCATTTAATTTTTCATATAAATCATTATTTGGATCATAGATATACGCAATACCACCACTCATACCAGCAGCAACGTTTCTACCTGTTTCACCTAAAATAACAACTAAACCACCTGTCATATATTCTAATGCATGGTCACCGACACCTTCTACAACAGCCTTAGCACCAGAGTTTCTTACACAGAAACGTTCACCAGCAACACCATTGATATAAGCTTCACCACTTGTTGCACCATATAAAGCAACGTTACCAATAATAATATTGTCTTCTGCCTTGAATGTAGCTTCATGAGGTGTCTTCACGATAATCTTACCACCTGATAAACCTTTACCCAAGTAGTCATTAGAATCACCTGTTAACTCAAGAGTTAATCCCTTAGGAATAAAGGCACCAAAGCTCTGACCACCTGCACCAAATGCATGTACTGTAATAAAGTCATCTTCTACAAAATTACCTAAAGCCTTAGTTATATGAGAACCAAGAATAGTACCAAATGAACGGTCTGTATTAGACACTTCTACAGAAACTTCTGTCTTCTTATGAGACTGAGATGCCTGTTCTAATGCCTTTAATAATACCTTTGTATCAAGTACTTCATTTAATTTGAAGTCATATACATGAGCTGGATTAAAGCAGTTATGTGCATCATTCGCATATGTGCTATCTAAGATCTTAGATAAGTCTATATGATATTGATCCGCAATATCCTTCTTCTTTAATAAGTCAGTATGACCAACCATTTCATCGATTGTTCTAAATCCTAGCTGTGCCATATATTCACGCATTTCTTCAGCAACAAACTTCATGAATTTTACTACATATTCAGGTTTACCTGTAAATCTCTTACGTAAGATAGGGTTCTGAGTGGCAACACCTACAGGACATGTATCTAGGTTACATACACGCATCATAACGCATCCCATAGTAATAAGTGGTGCTGTCGCAAAACCATATTCTTCTGCACCAAGTAAACATGCAATCGCAAGATCTCTACCAGTTAATAATTTACCATCTGTTTCAATTACAACACGATCTCTTAAATCATTCATGATTAATGTCTGATGTGCTTCTGCAAGACCTAATTCCCAAGGAAGACCTGCACTATAAACTGAGTTTCTAGGTGCTGCACCAGTACCACCATCATAACCAGAAATAAGAATAACCTGAGCACCCGCTTTCGCAACACCTGAGGCAATAGTACCAACACCTGCTTCAGATACTAACTTAACACTAATACGTGCTGCTTCATTCGCATTCTTTAAGTCATAGATCAACTGAGCTAAGTCTTCAATTGAATAAATATCATGATGAGGTGGTGGTGAAATAAGTGATACACCTGGAGTACTATGACGAGTCTTCGCAATCCAAGGATAAACCTTACCTGCAGGTAAGTGTCCACCTTCACCAGGTTTTGCACCCTGAGCCATCTTGATCTGAATTTCACTAGCAGAACATAAGTATTCACTTGTGACACCAAAACGACCACTCGCTACCTGTTTAATAGCTGAACATGTAGAATCACCATTAGGGCGAGTGACAAAACGTTCTGCATCTTCTCCACCTTCACCTGAGTTACTCTTACCATGTAATCTATTCATTGCGATAGCCATTGTTTCATGTGCTTCTTTAGAAATAGAACCATAACTCATAGCACCTGTCTTAAAACGTTTCACTATGTTTTCTACAGGTTCTACTTCTTCTAGAGGGATAGGTTTTCTCTTACTGAAGTCAAAGTCTAATAAACCACGTAAGTTAATGCCTTCTTCTTCCTGACCAATAGTTTCAGAGAATTCTTTAAATAACTTATAATCACCTAAACGTGTTGCCTGCTGTAATAAGTGAATTGTCTTAGGGTTATAAAGATGGTTTTCTTTTTGACTTCTTTCTTTATGGAATCCTCCAGAATCAAGTGTAGGATTTACATCATATCCAAGAGGATCAAAAGCCTGATTATGTAATGCATTTATATCAGCTTCAATATCCTTTAAAGTAATACCTTCAACTCTACTAACTGTATGAGGGAAGTATGTATCAATCACTTCTTTAGAAATACCAATAGCTTCAAAGTTCTGAGAACCACGATAAGACTGTAAAGTAGAAATACCCATCTTAGAAGCAATCTTGACAATACCAGAAAGTACAGCGTGATTATAATCTTCTACTGCAGCATAGTAATCCTTTTCTAATAAACCATCTTCTACAGCCTGATGAATTGTATCCTGAACAAGATAGGCATTAATAGCACTTGCACCATAACCAAGTAATGTCGCAAAATGATGTACTTCTCTCGTTTCACCAGATTCAATAATTAAAGCCATCTTCATTCTCTTCTTAGTACGTACTAAATAAGAGTTCACACTTGCGACTGCAAGTAATGCTGGAATAGCACAATGGTTATCATCTACACCACGGTCTGAAAGAATAATAATGTTTGCACCACGATGATATGCTTTATCTACTTCAATAAAGAGATGATCTAGAGCTTTCTTAAGAGATGTATTCTTATAATAAAGTGTAGAAATAGTTTCACTTTCAAAATCATCTGTATGAAGATGTTTTAATTTAAGAATATCTGTATTTGTAAGAATAGGATTATGAATATGTAATAAACGACAGTTATCAGGTGAATCATTTAAGATATTTCCTTCAGTACCAATATCTAATGAAGTAGATGTGACAATCTCTTCACGAATAGAATCGATAGGAGGGTTAGTTACCTGGGCAAATAACTGTTTAAAGTAATTAAAGAGTGGCTGATGCATAGTACTCATTGCAGCAAGAGGGGCATCATTACCCATAGCGATAATAGGTTCATTACCATTAGTAGCCATTGGAATAATATAGTCTTTAATATCTTCATACTTATAACCAAAAGCAGTTTGTAATGTTTCTAGCTTTTCATCACTAATGACTTCTACTCTTTCATTAGGAATCTTTAAATCCTTTAAGTATGTGAGATGTGAATCAAGCCATTCACCATAAGGTTCCTTTTGTGCATAATAGTCCTTTAACTCATCATCATTAATAAGAACGCCCTTCTTAGTATCTACAAGAAGCATCTTACCAGGACGTAAACGATCCTTAACCACAATATCTTCTGTAGGAACATCTAAAGAACCTACTTCAGAAGATAAGATTAAATAAGAGTCTTTAGTAATATAATAACGAGAAGGTCTTAAACCATTTCTATCAAGTACAGCACCCATTAATTCACCATCAGAGAATAAAATAGAAGCTGGTCCATCCCAAGGTTCCATGACTGTAGCGTTATAAGCATAGAAATCTTTCTTCTTTTTAGACATAGAAGGATTGTTTTCCCATGGTTCTGGAATACACATCATAACAGCACGAGGAAGTTCCATACCACTCATAACTAAGAATTCTAATGTGTTATCTAACATTGCAGAATCTGAACCATTTACATCTACAACAGGGAATACCTTTTCTGTATCTAATACATCACATTTCATGTTTTCTTCACGAGAAAGCATGTTGTTCGCATTACCTCTGATTGTATTAATTTCACCATTGTGGACAATAAAGCGGTTTGGATGTGCTCTTTGCCATGATGGATTTGTATTAGTAGAGAAACGAGAATGCACTAATGCAATCGCACTCTTATAATCTTCATCCTGTAAATCACTAAAGAAACTTCTTAACTGTCCTACAAGGAACATACCTTTATATACAATAGTACGGCTAGATAATGAACATACATAAGTATTTTCATTACTCTGTTCAAAAATTCTTCTTGCTTGATAAAGAAGACGATCAAAAGGAAGACCTACTTCACAATCATCAGGTTTCTTTACAAAGCCCTGCATAATATAAGGCATTGCATCAATCGCTTTAGTACCTAATACCTCTTTATGTGTTTCTACCTTTCTCCATCCAAGGAAAGTCATACCTTCCTTAGTAATAATCTTTTCAAACATAGTCATTGCCTGATGTCTTTCTAGTTCATTCATAGGGAAGAAGAACTGACCTACACCATAATGACCTTCCTTAGGTAACTGGAAATCCTTTACACTTTTCTTAAAGAATGTATAAGGAATCTGTGTGAGGATACCAACACCATCACCTGTTTCTCCTTTTGCATCCTTACCTGCTCTATGCTCTAACTGTTCTACAATCTTTAACGCATTTGATACTGTCATATGCGTTTTTACACCTTTGATATTAACAACTGCACCGATACCACAGTTATCATGTTCAAAAGATGAATCATATAAACCTTTGTTCATGCACACACCTCCTATATAAGTGAAACTATATTACAAAATATTTTTATCATTGTAAAGAAAAATTGTTAATAAAGTTGTAAAATGTTTGTAAAATTTATGAATATGCGAAAAATAACATAATATAACTTCATTAAAGCGAAATAGTATAATAAAAAGAAAGCCTTTACGGCTTTCTTGTGATAATTTCTTCTTGGATATGCTTAATACGATGATACATACCTGGATGATCATAAGAAGTATATTCAATAAAGTCTGCAGGATACAAATCTATATCATAATAATGATAAAAATCAATCATTTCATATTAAAAACTCTCTTTATTCATTACTAAAATTAAAAAATATATAAAAATCATTGGTATTAATATTGAAATGCAAGCGCATACGTACTATAATACCCATAGAATCTAGAACGCAAATAAATGACTGCTTGAAATTGCAGAAGGACAAATATTATAAAACCATTTCTCAATTAATGCCTATCAACTTATTGTCATTCCTAAATACTGCGAATATATAATCCGGATTGTTCCTCACTGCATGTTGCCTCTAGATAAGAAAAAAAGAACCCTGCGAGGTTCTTTTTTTTCTTAGTCTACATTAGATGCATAGAAATGAGTTGTCTTATAGTTATACACAATACGTGATACATTAAATAGCTGTCCATTAGAAAGATGTACATAATCTTCTACTTCTAATGCTGGACTACCTTCTTCTAATCCTAGAATAGAAGCTTCCTGTGCACTTAACTGTTTAACATGGAAATACTTATCTGCAAAACCAATACTTAACTTTAAATCATTCTTAATATAACTATAGATTGACTGACTTGCAATACGACGATCAAGTGAAGGAACAAGATCCTTATTATAGTAAGTATATTCAATAGCCATTGGAACACCATCCATCTTTCTTACTCTTTCAATATAATAGATAGGTGTAGTAAGTTCACATTGCATACGTTTTGACAGTTCTTCTCCAGCCATCATAATATGGAATCCTTTGACATCAGTAGTAATTTTATGACGTGGGGCATTCTCAGTAATACCACATGAACCATTCATCCATAAAGAATCATCATCTCTTGTATGACGTACAAATACACCACTTCCCTGAATAGAGAATAGGGTACCTTGTTTCTTTAAAGTACGGATCGCATTTCTAATTGTATTTCTGCTTACTTGATACTGTTCAATTAACTGATCTTCTGTTGGTAGCTTATCAGTATATTCATTTTTTTCTATTTTGCGGATAATATCTTCCACAACTTCTTGATATTTAGACATTTTTTCATCACCGCCCACATATTAACATAACCTAACTTTTTGGTCTAGTACGAAAATAGTGATATAATGCATTTTGAGGTGAAAAGTATGAATTTTACACAAATTAAGATGATTATTTGCGATATGGACGGTACTTTGTTGGATAATCAGAAGAATTTACCTCCACATTTTAATCAAATATACAAGGAATTGTATGATAGAAATATCATTTTTGCGATTTCATCTGGAAGGCAGATGGGAGAAGTGAGAAAGTATTTTAAAGGAAATAAAACTATCTACCTTATGGCTGAAAATGGCGGCTATATACAACATAACGGAGATACGTTACTTGCAGACTATATGAACCAGGAAGATGTATATAAGCTTACAAACTTTGTGAATACGCTTAAAGGCACGGCTCCTATGTTAAGTGGTAAGAAGGCCATGTATGCATTCAATAAAGATAAGGAACTTATAAGTAAGCATACAAGTCACTTTAATATTACTTATGTAGATACAATAGAAGATATTGATGATGATATATTCAAGATTACAGTATGTGATCCTATGGATCCAGTGAAGAACTGTTTGGAAGGTCCTTTGTCTTGTATTAAAGGTTTTGAAGTGAAACCATCAGGAGACTGTTGGATTGATATTAATAAGAAGGGACAATCTAAAGCAGATAGTGTCGTCTTCTTACAAAAGACATTAAGTATATCAGAAGAAGAAACAATGGTATTTGGGGATTCTGATAATGATCTATCGATGTTCACACATGCTTATTATAGTTATGCAATGAAGAATGCAGATCACTTTATACAAAGTAAAGCAGGTTTTGTGACTCAAGAAGATAATGATCATGATGGGGTTATGAAAACAATAAAGAAGATGATGGAGGATGAAGATGGATTACTTATACAAATTTAAAGATGGCTTGACTATTGTGAAGGATGATATGCCAATAGGAGATCATTGTATGCATTATAGTGATGATTGGGAATCATTACTCCCTTTTAAAGTGCCAGGGAAGATGAGAAAAACAAAACAGCTATTAAACTATAATGAATCAATGAATATACTTTATAAGATTTCTTATGGTGTTCTCTCATTCTTTGATGAAGTACCTTATAGTATTCCCCTGGATCATGTCTATATGAATGGAAAACTCTATTTCCATACATCTAAGACAGGTTATAAGATCAATGGAATAGGAAAACAGGTGAGTTATACTGTCGTAGAAGATTGTGGAATCAATGAAGAAAAGAGAACACACAATCATCGTTCAGTCTATATATTAGGTGTATTAGAAGAAGTAGAGAATAAAGAAACAAAGAAAGAAGTATTAGAAACACTCATTCATACACTTTGTCCTACACAGAAGGTAGATATTACAGATCAAATGATAGATAATGTGAATATCTTAGAAATAGATATGCAGTATATGATAGGAAAGGAACATATAAGATGAAAAAGATTGGATTTATAGGTTTAGGGATCATGGGGTTACCTATGGCAGGTCATTTAATGGATGCTGGTTATGAAATGCATATTTATGCAAGACATCCAGAAAAGGTGACATCTTTAGTAGAGAAGGGTGCTATACTTCATTCTACTATTCATGATTGTGTAAAGGATGTAGATGCAGTAATGACTATTGTAGGTTTTCCACAGGATGTGGAAGAAGTTTATTTTAATGACAACAACATTCTTGATTCAGTAAAGGAAGGTACATATCTTATTGATATGACAACTACATCACCTACACTTGATCAAAGAATATATGAAGAAGGTAAAAAGAGAAATCTACACGTATTAGATGCACCAGTGACTGGTGGAGATACAGGTGCTCAGAATGCGACTCTTTCTATTCTTGTAGGAGGAGACAAAGAGGATTATGAAGCATGTCTTCCTTTATTTAAGGCAATGGGAACAAATATTAATTATCAGGGACCTAGTGGAAGTGGACAGCATGCGAAGATGGCTAATCAAATTATGATTGCAGGTGCACTATCTGGTGTATGTGAAGCACTCACTTATGCTTCTAGTAAAGGATTAGATCTAGATGTTCTATTAAAGTCTGTTTCTACAGGTGCTGCAGGAAGTCATCAGTTAGATGCTTTTGGACCTAAGATCTTAAAAGATGATTATCAGCCAGGATTCTTTATGAAACACTTTATTAAAGATATGAAGTTAGCAGATGAAGAAGCTAAAGAATCAGATATTACACTTAATGTATTAGAAACAGTATTAAGAAACTATCAGGAATTAGAAAAAGAAGGCTATGGTGACTTAGGTACACAAGCCTTAATGAAGTATTATAAAAAGCCCTAAGAGAGGGCTTTAAGCAACTCAGTCTTAGAAGCGGGTGTAAATCCCTGGATCATATCCTTTGATCCTCCACCTTTGCTTCTAAGGCTTTTTAATTGTGTTAATATATCCAATGCATTTGAACTAGAACCTATAACATAACGATAACCTTTCTCATCATTTCCTACAAATACACCACCTGTATTATAAACATTGACGAGATGATTAGTCACTTCTCTTTGATTTACAGGTAAACAGTCTTCTACAAATAAATACGCATGATCACATAAAGAAAGCATATGTTCTTTCTCTAACTGTGCATATTTGACTTCTAGAGCTGTTTTTTCTTCATACATCTTATTGACTTGTTTTACAAGTGTTTGATTGTTGGAAGAGAAAAGATGATAAAGTGATTCAAGATGATCAAAATCATCCTTAAAACGATGATAAGCACGTTCACCAAATAAGAATATAAAACGTGTACCTCGAGTGGTATGAATCACTTTGATGATCTTGAATACGCCTAACTCACCTGTTCTTTTTACATGGGGTGCACAACATGCACATATATCATAATCTTTGATTTCTACAATACGTACTTTACCTTCAATTTCTTTCTTAGAACGATAAGAGATACTCTTTAAATCATCAGGATAGAAACAATGAATCTCTTTATTCTCATAGATAGCCTGATTCACTTTCTCTTCTAGTAAATCAATATCCTGAATATCACCATCATATTCTACCTGTCCTTCTTCACTATTGAGATGGAAACTCACATTATCATAACCATATAAGCTATGTATAATGCCAGAAAGAAGATGTTCTCCTGTATGATTCTGCATGAAAGAATAACGTCTCTTCCAGTCGATATGGCCTTCTACTGTATCTCCTATCTGTAAATTATGTTTCTTGATATAATGGATAATCACATCATTCTTGATTTGTACATCCTTAACAGGAATGTCATTAATAGTCCCTAGATCACATTCCTGACCACCTTCCTCAGGAAAGAAAAGAGTCTGGTCAAGAATGATTTCATTCTTATTTACGTCTACTACTGTTGCCTTGAAATCTGTACTATAAGGCATTTCATCATATAATTTTATTGTTTTCATATCTATCACCTTCATTATTCTACCATAAACACTTGACCGAGAGGTACTACCGAGTGTTAAAGTGTTTTCATAATTTGAGAGTTATAAACTATAAAGATTAGTTTATGTTAGAATAACACAGGAAAAGAAGGGAGAAATTATTGTGGATAAAAAGAAAACATCAGTCAATATGCTTGAAGGTTCAATATTTAAGAGTTTAGTTATCTTTATGATTCCAATTCTTATATCAAACATCTTCCAGCAATTCTATAACACAATGGATACTGCCATTGTAGGAAATACTTTAGGAATGACATCACTTTCTGCAATTGGTTCATGTACAGCAGTCTATGATCTATTAATAGGTTTTGCGTTAGGTATTGGGAATGGTTTATCCATTGTCACTGCAAGAAGCTATGGTTCAGGAGATGAAGAACTATTAAAGAAATCAGTTGCAGCTAGCTTTGTGATTGGTATTATATCTTCTATTGTGATTACTATTATTGCCTCTATTGGAATTAAACCATTACTTATTGCGATTAATGTATCACCGGACTTACTTAATGAAGCCTATAGCTATATTATTGTGATTGTTCAATTCTTAGTCGTTATGTTTGCCTATAACTTATGTGCAGGCTTATTACGTGCTATAGGGAATAGTTTAATGCCTTTAGTATTCTTAATCATATCATCAGTATTAAATATCGGTTTAGACTTATTCTTTATCACACAGCTTCATATGGGTGTAAGAGGAGCAGCAGTTGCGACAGTTATTGCCCAGGGGGTATCAGTCATATTCTGTTTAATCTATATCTTTAAGAATGTCCCATTACTCGTACCAGAAAAGAGACATTTCAAATTTGATGCAGCTCTCTATAAAGAACTATTAGGTCAGGGATATTCTATGGCTATTATGAGTGCAATCGTCAATGCAGGTTCAGTTATCTTACAATCAGGTATCAATGGCTTAGGAAGCAAGCAGATTATTGCGGGACATACTTCTGCAAGAAAACTATATATGTTCTTCAATATGCCTTTCACAGCTATGGGTCAGGCAGCCAGCACATTTGTATCTCAAAATAGAGGAGCAGGAAATCCATTACGTATACGTAATGGCATGAAACAGATGTATATCTATGATGTCATTGTAGCTGCAATAGTCACAGTGATACTATTATTCACTGCACCTACACTTGTAAAATGGATATCAGGTACAACAGACCATACAGTCTTATACAATGGTTCACTTTACTTACGTATTGTAGCACCTAACTATGCAGTATTAGGTGTTCTTATGCAGACAAGATTCGCATTACAGGGTATTGGACAGAAGATGTTACCACTCGTATCAAGCGTTATTGAATTAGTTGGTAAGATCATCTTCGTATTCGCATTTATTCCAGTCTTTAAATATATGGCTGTCATCTTCTGTGAACCAGTCATCTGGGTCGTTATGACAATCTATCTATTAATCGTATTCTGGAGAGATCCATTCATTAAAGAGGCTTAGTCCTCTTTTTCTTTTAATATCTATTTAGAAATATTTCTAAATAGGTATTGTATTTCTTAGAGTTTATTGTATAATCTATTTAGAAAGTTATCTAAATAGGTGGTGAACATATGTTTGAGAAGACATTTAAAGCACTCAGTGCACCTGTAAGAAGAGATATTCTTAACTTATTAAAGAAAGGAAGGATGTCTGCAGGAGATATAGCCGCACAATTTGATATGACACAGGCAACTGTCTCATATCATTTATCGATATTAAAATCTGCAGACTTAATAAGAGAAGAAAAAGATAAGAATTATATTTTTTATGAAATTAATGCGACTGTGTTTGAAGAAATGTTGTTGTATTTTAAGTCTTTCTTAGGAGGAAAAGATGATGTTGAAGAATAAATGGTTTAAGTTTAGTTTGGTATTGTTTCTGTTGCCACTTGTATGTATATTAGTGACTTATGATAAGTTACCTGCACAAGTCGCAACACACTTTGATTTTCATGGTACACCTGATGGGTATATGGATAAGTTCTTAGGTTTATATGGTATGTGGGGATTTATGGTAGTACTTCATATATTCTGTGCCTTCATGACATTTAAAGATCCTAAAAAGAGTAATATACCAGAAGTAGGATTAAGAATTGTATTAATGATTTGTCCAATTATATGTTTGATGGTTACTCTACTTATTATTACATATAGTCTAGGTTATCGTTTTGATATCACGTTTATTATGAATATAGTAATAGGGTTCATCTTTATTATTTTAGGTAATTACTTACCTAAAATAAAAAGAAACTATACTATAGGTATTCGTACTTCATGGACACTAAATAGTGATGAGAACTGGTCACGTACACATAGATTTTCTGGTTATGTGTTTGTATTGAGTGGAATGTTGTATATTATCTTTAGTATGTTAGGCTATATGTTTATTGGCTTAGGTATTATACTTATATCTAGTTTACTATGTTTTGGATATAGCTATAGCTTATATAAGAAGGGGATTTAGTGGTACTACCACTAAATCTTTGTGCGACAGGCAGTCGCTTATATGTCATGTCAACAGGGGCATGACATTTTCTAC
>NZ_QTUM01000004.1:0-73483 GCF_003435615.1 Catenibacterium sp. AM22-6LB | reverse complement strand
TTTGATTATATATTTGTGTCCGCGCAACGAAGGCGCGGGGAAATGGAGGAAAACATGAATAATATAAAAAAATATCCTGTTACTTATACACTACTTGCATTATGTATACTTACTTATATAGGAACAACATTATTATTTAGTATGGATATGAATGCGTTGCAGGGCTTAGCTTGTGGAGGATTTAATCCATATTATGTTCAAGTTACTCATCAATATTATCGTTTGATTACTGCAAATTTTATTCATTTTGGCTTAATGCATATAGTAGTGAATTGTTATTCTATGTATAATCTTAGCTGTTTTGTAGAATATTTGATGGGCTCTAAAAAGTATTTGATAGTCATACTTGTATCCATGCTTTCTACTACTGGTCTTCCTTATATCGCTTATTTATTATTGGGCATTGGAGCCCATACAGTAAGTGGCGGTATCAGTGGGGTCATTTTTGGGATCATTGGTGCTATCGGTGCGCTTTATTTGTTCTATCCTACACAGCTTCGCGATATTGCAAGAAACCTAGGAAGGAATGTCTTACTGATGTTGTTTATTTCTTTTATTGTACCGACAATATCTTTATCCGGTCATGTAAGTGGCATGATTGGCGGATTTGTTTCAGCTTATATTATTCTTTATATTACAAAAAGAAAAAGACAGAAGTTCTTCTATAGTTCATAAAGCGTTGATATAATTTATACAAGAGGTGAGTCTATGAATATTGCGATTGTCTACAGTCATACAAGTAAATATGCACATATTCTTGCATCACAGATGGCAAAAACTGCAAGAACACAGGCAATTCCCTTTCAGGACTTTGATTTTCATGCCCATGTTGATCTTCTTGTATTAGGATTCGATTGTCCATGCTTTGGTAAACCAAAGGAAGTGGAACAATTCATTATGCATCTTAATCGTCACTATGTGAAGAATATTGCCTTATTTTCTACATTTATGTTCTCATCAAAAGCACTTGATGATATCTCTGATTTATGTATGAAACAGGATCTTCCGCTTATGCGTGAACAATACTGCTGTAAACTTCCAATAGAACTTCATGCTCATTTATCAGATAATGCGATCAATGGTGGTGTCATCTATGTAGATGATATGATTAATATATGTAGAGATTATTATTGACAGCGTGAAGCTGTCTTTTTTAATGCATAAAAAAATACTCCCGAAGGAGTATTATTCAATCACCATCGCATTTGGAATAGGTGCTTTTGGATCTTCTTTATTAAAGTGATCATAGTAAAGAATACCTTCAAAATGATCTAATTCATGCTGTAAGCAGATAGCTGTAAAGCCTCTTGCGACAATAGTCACTTCTTGATCTGTTAAGGCATCATATCCCTTAACAGTCACTTTAGCACTTCTAGGTACAATACCTGGCTGATCTTCAGGAACAGACAAGCATCCTTCACCATTCTTTAAATAAGCCACTTTGACTGCATTTGCTACAATACGTGGATTAACAAGTGCCCACTGATCACACTTTACAATATTACCTTCTTCATCTACAGAAGGAATATAAATTGCACACATTCTTTTTGGAATACCAATCTGAATAGCCGCAATACCTACACCTGGTCTTAAATCATACTTTTCAGCTTTTTCTTCATCCTGAGAATCTACAAGATATTGATACATTTCCATTAAGGTATGACGATCTTCATCACTTAATGGTAAAGATACTTCTTTAGATTTCTCACGAATTAAAGGATTTTTATCATCAATTACATTTTTCATGCTTAACATTCTTCGTTTCACCTCTGTGTAATTATAACAGACTCCTTCGCTTTTTCCAATTATGTATACCCTATTTTCTTTTAAGCCTATTTCATGTATAATATTTTTTAACATAGGAGGTATTTTAACATGTATGATTATCCATTAGAACCAGATTGGTCAACAGAAGAAATTATCGAGGTTGTTGGGTTATATAATGCAGTAGAACAGGCTTATGAAGAAGGTATTAGTTCTAAAGAATTCATGGAACATTACCGCGCATTTACGTCTATTGCAGATTCAAAAGCATTACAAAAACAATTAGATAAAGCTTTTGAAGAAGCATCTGGCTATTCTATTTATAAAGTATTTAAACGTTCTCAGGAAGAAGAGTGGGTTAAACTATGAACTTCATCAAGAAGACACAAATGATGTTTAAACGTACTGGTACAGATAAAACCATCTATGCCTGTACGATTTTTCTCGCATTATTTGGGATTGTGATGATTGGAGATGCTTCTGTAGGTATGTCGGCAAGTGAAGGATCTAATTTTGCGACTAAAAACCTATTGAAACAATGTTTATTCGTTATAGTAGGCTTAGGTTTTATGTTCTTATTTGCGCGTGCCTATAAAACACGTCGTATATCAGAAACATTAATGCTTGTCACTTATGGTGTATGTATTCTTATGATGTTGACATGTATAATGTGGACAATCAATAATTCTCATGCCTGGATCAAGATTGGTCCATTTACTATTCAGCCTGTAGAGTTTATGAAACTGACTTTGATTATATTGTTGAGTTATATATTTGGCGTCTTACCAGATCAGATACGTATTTCTCCACGTTTATCAAAAGAGAAAAGAAATAAACTTATCTGGCGTAAAGCAGTTGTCTGTGTGTTCTTTCCCGCATTTCTTGTCGTTTTCGCATTTTTAATCTGCTGGAAGGTACAGAAGGATATGGGAAGTGGCTTGATATTATTCGTTATGGCAACATGCCTATTCTTTGCGACACCATCTCAATACTATCGTCCCTTTAAGATTATTGGCTTAATTGGAGTATTGTTTCTAGTGCTTATCTTTATTCTGTTTCATAATTTTTTCTTAAAGAGTCATCAGATGGCTCGTATCTCATCATGGCTGAATCCATTGAAAGATATCTATGGTACTAACTATCAGATCATTAATGGTTTTGTAGGATATACAAATGGCGGTTTAATTGGTCGTGGGTTTGGAAACTCTATTATGAAATTTGGTTATATCCCAGAAGCACAGAGTGACTTTATTTCATCTATTATTGTAGAAGAATTAGGACTTGTAGGTTTTGCAGCTTTCTTTATTCCTTATTCTATTATTATTTATAGACTCTTTAGATATGCTTTTGCGATTAAGGATTCAAGAGAAAAATTAACACTTATTGGAATTGCAAGTTATTTCTTTGTTCATTTAATGGTTAACGTAGGTGGTGTATCAGGACTTATTCCAATGACTGGTGTGCCTCTCCTATTAATTAGTGCAGGTGGAACTTCTACCTTAGTTGCTTTAATAGGAATTGGTATAGCTCAGGCCATTATTGCGAAATATAATCGTGAAAAGAAGCAGGAGGCTATTGAGAAATCATTATGATCTATGACTCAATAAAAGAACTCATTGATGCAATTAAAGAAGAGGAATGTTTTAAAAACTATCACTCTTCTTTAAGTGTATTTGGTAAGCCGGAAGTTAAATCTTTGATGAATGAAATGAATAGACTTAAGGAAGAAAAGGAAGATTTGGCACGCTTTGGCAGCTATTGTGACTCGTCACATATACAAGAACGTATCACAGATATAAGAAGAGAACTATATCGCTTGCCAGAGATGAATGCTTATTTAGAGTCTTATAGTGAACTCAATAAGATGTTAGATGAAATTACAGATATTGTCTTTGATGATATTAGTGATGAACTCGCAAAGGGAAGGATTGGAAGAAGTTATGCGCGTTATAGCAGGTAAATATAAAAGTAGACAGTTAAAGGCTGTCCCTACAAAATTAACTCGTCCTACGACAGACAAAAATAAAGAAAATCTTTATAACATGATTGGTCCTTATTTTGATGGAGGAATTTGTCTTGATTTATTTGCAGGAAGTGGAGGCCTTGGTATTGAAGCATTAAGTAGAGGAATGGATGAACTTTATGCAGTAGATAAACAATATAAGGCATTTCAGGTTATTAGAGAAAATATTAATAGTTTAAAGATCACAAATGCGCATGTAATAAAGGCTGATTATCGTAAAGCTTTAGGTACTTTTAAGGAAGAAGGAATCAAGTTTAGTCTTGTATTATTAGATCCACCTTATGGTATGAAAGTTAATATGGATATTATCCATACATTAAAGGATAATGGAAATTTGATGGATGGCTGTATTATTGTGGTAGAAGACTTAACTGAAGAAAAGCTTGAATATGAAGCACCATTTAGACTTATTAAAGAAAATAATTATGGTATTACTTGTTTACAGATTGTGAAATACGAGGAGGCTGCAATGTGATAAAAGCAGTATATACAGGGACATTTGATCCTGTGACCAATGGCCATCTTGATATCATTGAACGTGCGTCTAAGATGTATGATGTACTTTATGTGACTATTTTTATTAATCCACATAAGACATGCTTATTTACTGTAGAAGAACGTATGGAGATGTTAAGAGAAGCAACGAAGCAGTTTCCTAATGTTGTCATTGACGAAAGCAGTAGTCTTGCTGTAGAGTATGCAAGGGAAGTAGGGGCACAGGTATTAGTGCGTGGTTTACGTGCAACAGAAGACTATAACTATGAGTCTCTCATGTGCTTTACAAACCAGTATTTAGATGACGGCATTGAAACTGTCTTTCTAATGACACGTCTTGCTTATACATTTGTATCTTCTTCATTTGTGAAAGAAATCGTATCTCATAAACATAGTGTAGAAGGACTTGTACCGGCATGCGTTGAAAAAAAACTAATAGAAAAATACAGGGGGTAGATTATGCGTTTATTATTAAAGAATGCACATTTGTATCGTCATCAAGCATTTAGTGATACAGATGTATTGATTGAAGATGGCATCATCAAGAAGATTGGTGCATGTAATGAGGAAGCAGATCAAGTAATTGATCTTCACGGAGCACTTTTATCTCATAACTTTATTGATATCCATACACATCTTCGTGAACCTGGCTTTGAACATAAAGAAACTATTTCTACAGGTAGTGCATCTGCACTTTATGGTGGATATGGTACTATTGTTGCAATGGCCAATACATTACCTTGTATGGATGATAAGGAAACTATTGAAGATTTCACTAAACGTTGTGAAAAGGATGCACAGGTAAAAACATATACTTATAGTGCGATTACAGAAGAACTAAAAGGTCAGAAGGTTGTTGATATGGAAGAAAATATCAAACAGCCTATTGTGCTTGGTTTCTCTGATGATGGTAAAGGTGTCCAGAAGGATGAAAAGATGAAGGAAGCTATGACTCGTGCAAAAGCTCTTGATTCTATCATTGTTGCTCATTGTGAAGATGAATCAGAATTACATGGTGGATGTATTCATGAAGGTCATTATGCGAAAGAACATGGCTTAATTGGTATCAATAGTGCAAGTGAATATAAACAGGTAGATCGTGATTTACATCTTGTAGATGAAATTCACAATAGATATCATATCTGTCATATTTCTACAAAAGAAACAGTGGCCTTGCTTGGTGCAAGTCGTGCACGTGGTGAAAGAGTCAGTGGTGAAACATCACCTCATCATTTAATTTTGACAGAAGACAACATTCAGGATTGTCATCCTAACTATAAGATGAATCCACCTCTTCGTACAAAGGAAGACCGTGATGCAATCATCAAGGCAGTGAATGATGGAGTCATTACTGTTATTGCGACAGACCATGCCCCTCATGCAAGAGATGAAAAGAGTAAACCAATTGATAAAGCACCATTTGGAATCATTGGCTTACAGCATGCCTTCCCACTTATTTATACATATATTGTAGAAGAAGGCTTAATTAAATTAGAGACAGTTCTTGATTGCCTCACTACTGGACCTGCCAAGACATTAAATTTAGATGCTTCTATTGAAGAAGGTATGAAGGCAGATCTATGTGCATTTGACTTAAATAAAGAATATACAATCAAAGAAGAAGACTTAAAGTCTAAAGCATGCAATACACCATTCTTAGGATGGAAAGTAAAAGGTGCTTTAATTATGAATATTGTCGATGGACAATTATTAGTGGAGGAATAACATGAAGAATTATCAGGATTTTCTTACAATCAACTACAATAAAGAATTAATTCCTGGTCTATTTGAAATGGAACTTGAAGGAGAAGGGGCTCGTTTTATTACAGCACCTGGTCAGTTCATCAATATTAAGATTAATGACTCACTTCAGCCATACTTAAGAAGACCAATGAGTATCTTGGATTATGATGATACACATATTAAACTTATTTATCGTATTAGAGGTGAAGGAACTAAGATTCTTTCAGAAAAGAAACCAGGAGAGAAACTAGATGTATTAATCGGGTTAGGTAATGGTTTTATTGATACTGATTATAATGAAGTGATTGTCGTAGGTGGGGGAAGTGGTACACCACCTATGTATGGTCTAGCAAAAAGACTTATTGAAAAAGGCGTAAAGATGACTGCAGTACTTGGATTCAATGGTTCTTATGATGTGTTCTATGAAGAAGAATTCAAGAAGCTTTGTCCTACTTATATTTCAACAATGGATGGCACTTATGGTACTAAGGGTACTGTCATTGATGCTATTAAAGAAAATAACTTAACTTTTGATCATTACTATGCATGTGGTCCAGAACCAATGTTGGATGCATTAGTAAAGAACTTCCCAGACAATGGTTCTCTTTCTTTTGAAGCAAGAATGGGATGCGGCTTTGGTGCCTGCATGGGATGTTCATGTAAAGTAAAAACTAAACCATATAAGAGAATTTGTGTAGAAGGACCTGTCCTTTCTTCAGATGAGGTGATTATCAATGGCTAATTTACATGTAAAACTACCAGGACTTGATATGAAGAATCCTGTTATTCCAGCGAGTGGTACTTTTGGATTCGGTTATGAATTTACTAAGTTCTATGATATTAATGTATTAGGCTCTATGAGCTTAAAGGGTACAACTCTTGAACCACGTTATGGTAACCCACTTCCACGTATTGCGGAAGGACCTTCTGGTTTACTTAATGCGATTGGTTTACAGAACCCAGGTGTTGATGAAGTCATCAAGACTGAATTAGTTAAACTAAGAGAAGTCTATTCAGGAAAAGCTATTGCGAATATTGGTGGCAGCTGTGTGGATGATTATGTACAGACTGCTGCAAAACTAACTAAAGAAGACTGTATTGGCGCATTAGAACTTAATATCAGCTGTCCTAATGTTCATGCAGGTGGTATGGCAATGGGGACTGATCCTGCCATGGCTGCCCAAGTCACTCGTTCAGTTAAGGCAGTGATTAATAAGCCATTATATGTCAAACTATCTCCAAACGTCACTGACATAGTCGCAATTGCGAAAGCAGTAGAAGAAGCAGGGGCTGATGGTATCTCAATGATTAATACTCTTGTTGGTATGCGTTTTGATATCCATTCAGGTAAGCCTATTATTGCGAATAAGACAGGTGGTTATTCAGGACCAGCAATCTTCCCAGTCGCTTTAAGAATGGTTTACCAGGTATCTCAGGCAGTAAATATCCCAGTTATTGGTATGGGTGGTATTTCTACTGGTAGAGATGCAATCGAAATGATGATTGCAGGTGCAAGTGCTGTACAGGTTGGTTGTGCTAACTTAGTAGATCCATATGCATGCCCTCGTATTATTCAGGAAATGAATGATGAACTAGATGCAATGGGTATTGAAAATATCACTGATATTATCGGAAAATCCCATCAATATAAATAAAGAGTGCTAAGCACTCTTTTTTATGTTATATTAGAGGATGCGAATAAGGAGGATTACAAATATGGAACTTAGTCAATTATTAAACCCTAAACAATTAGAAGCAGCCACTTATCTAGATGGACACCTAAGAATCATTGCGGGTGCTGGTTCAGGTAAGACACGTGTTGTCACATATCGTATAGCATATTTAATTGAAGAAGTAGGAGTCAATCCTCATAACATTCTCGCTATCACATTTACTAATAAAGCAGCCAATGAAATGAAAACAAGAGTAGAAAACATTCTAGGTACATCTTTAGGTACAACAATCTGTACAATCCACTCTTTATGTGTCAGAGTACTTAGACAACACTCTACTGCCATTGGTTATCCTCATAACTTCATTATTATGGATGAGGAAGATCAGAAATCGCTTATTAAAAAGTTATATAAAGAAAAAGAAATAGATCAAAAATCAATCAGTATCAAATCTATGATCAACTATATCTCTTCATATAAGGTTAACTTTGTATCTCCTGCCAAAGCAGTACAGCTCGCTGGTAATATGCCAGGAGAAAAAAAGAAGGCAGAAATCTATGCCATGTATGAAAAGTATAAAGAAGATCATAATATGATGGACTTTGATGACCTTTTAGTCAATACATTAAAGATCTTCCAGGATAATCCTGATATTGTATCAAGATGGTCTAGACGTTATCAATTTGTCCATGTCGATGAATTCCAGGATGTTGGCTCTATTGAATACAACCTTATTCATTACTTTGCTCAGGATTCTATTGTCTGTGTTGTAGGAGACCCAGACCAGACAATCTATTCATTTAGAGGCAGTGATGTGAACTATATCATGAACTTTGATAAAGACTATCAAAACGTTAAAACTGTTATACTAGATCAGAATTATCGTTCTACAAAAACAATCCTTGATATCTCCAATAATCTTATTAAGAAAAACAAGAACAGATTAGAAAAAGACTTATTCTCTGAATTAGAAGAAGGAGATAAAGTTATTCATTATGCAGCAGTAAGTGAAGATGCAGAATCAAAATATATCTGTGATACAATCCAGAAGATCACACAATCCGGTGTATCTGAATCCCATATTGCGGTACTCTATCGTGCGAATTATTTATCTCGTTCTATTGAACAGGAAATGATTCGCCGACAGATTCCTTATAAGATCTTTGGTGGATTAAAATTCTTTAATCGTAAAGAAGTCAAAGATGCTTTAAGTTATATTAGATTAGTCGTTATGGGTGATGATTTATCATTTGAAAGAGTCGTCAATACACCATCTCGAGGAATTGGTGCGAAGACTCTAGAAAAAATCACCCTTACAGCCTCAAGACATGGTATCTCTAATTATGAAGCAGTCTGCTTCTTCTTAGATGAAACAGGTGTAGGCGGTAAAGCTAAAAAAGGACTCAAAGAACTTGTAGAAGTGATTGAGAAAGCAAGAGTTTCTGATAAGAGCTTAGCTGATATTTATGAAGATCTATTAAAGGATACAGGTTATTTGAAAATGATGAAGGATGGGCAGGAAGATAACCGTATTGAAAACTTAATGGAATTAAAGAATTCTATTGATACTTATGTCAATACTCATCCAGAAACACCTGATTTTGAATCATATTTACAGGACATTGCCCTCTATACATCTCAGGATGAAGAAAAGACAGGTGACTATGTCTCACTTATGAGTATTCATATGGCTAAAGGACTAGAGTTTGACTATGTCTTTGTATCAGGTCTTTCTGAAGGAATCTTCCCTTCTGAAAGAACAATGAGTGAAGGGGGAGATGAAGGATTAGAGGAAGAAAGAAGACTTGCATACGTTGCCTTTACGCGTGCTAAAAAGCGTCTTTATTTGACTGATAGCCAAGGCTTTAGCTTTGTGTCCCAATCTCCTAAGGTCACATCTCGATTTGTAGATGAAATAGGGCGAAATCATGTTGAACATGTCGGAAGACCTTCAAAGTTTAAGACACGTAATTATGTTCATGAATCTTACACAGATTTAATTGGAGATAATGGTGTCAATGACTGGAAGGTGGGAGATTTAGTCAACCATGATATATTTGGTAAGGGTGTTGTTGTCAAAGTAAATGGACCACTTGTCGATGTTGCCTTTGAAGTTCCTCATGGAATTAAGACTTTAATGGGAAATCATCATGCTTTAAAGCGCTTATCAAACTGATTTTTAAGTTTTATTATGAAGAGAATTTTGTTATAATACGAAAAGAAAAGGAATGAGTAAGATGTCATTTGAAAGACTTAATGAATTAAAAGCCTTATTAAATAAATATAACTATGAATATTATGTACAGGATACTCCTACTGTCAGTGACCAGGAATATGACCGTTTAATGGAAGAACTCATCCGTATTGAACAGGCCAATCCTGCTTGGATTACAACAGATTCTCCCAGCCAGAGAGTAGGAGGAGAGGTCTTAGAAGGGTTCAAGAAGGTGACGCATCAGCGTATGATGATGTCTCTTGGAGATATCTTTAATGAAGATGAAGTCTATACCTTCAATGATCGTGTCACAGATGTGATTCCTAATCCTGAATATATATGTGAACTGAAGCTTGATGGTTTATCTGTATCACTTGTATATCAGGATGGTGTATTACAATATGGTGCAACAAGAGGAAATGGAACAATCGGTGAAGATATCACCCATAACGTAAAGACTATTCGTTCTATCCCTTTACATATTGATTTTAATGGACCACTAGAAGTACGTGGTGAAATCATCATGCCTAAAAAGGCATTAGAAAGATTAAATGAAGAGCGTACTGAAGCAGGTCTTCCTCTCTTTGCGAATTGTCGTAATGCAGCAGCAGGTAGTATTAGACAATTAGATAGTCGTATAGCGGCAAAAAGAGGACTGGATGCCTTCTTGTATCATGTACCAGAAGCATCACAACTTAATGCTTCAACACATTATGAATGCTTAGAAAAGATCAAGGCTCTTGGATTTAAGACAAATCCTTATACACGTAAATGCAAGAACATTAAAGAAGTATGGAACTATATTGAAGAAGTCGCAAAAATTAGACCAACACTTCCATATGATATTGATGGTGTTGTTATTAAGGTTAATGATCTTAATTCACAAAGAAGACTTGGTTATACAGCTAAAGTGCCTAAATGGGCGATTGCCTATAAGTTCCCAGCAGAAGAGGTTATTACGAAACTTAAAGATATTGTCTTTACAATTGGGCGTACAGGACAAATTACACCTAATGCAGTGCTAGAACCAGTACGTGTTGCAGGTTCACTCGTACAGCGTGCGACACTTCATAATGAAGACAATTGTATCCGTAAGGATATTCGTATTGGTGATGATGTTATTGTAAGAAAAGCAGGGGATGTTATTCCAGAAGTTGTTTCTT
Source organism: Catenibacterium sp. AM22-6LB (assembly GCF_003435615.1). Classification (NCBI taxonomy): domain Bacteria; kingdom Bacillati; phylum Bacillota; class Erysipelotrichia; order Erysipelotrichales; family Coprobacillaceae; genus Catenibacterium; species Catenibacterium sp. AM22-6LB. The sequence continues at coordinate 62,407 of NZ_QTUM01000004.1, read as the reverse complement.
CTATTAAAGAAAGACGTACAGGTAATGAAATACCTTTTAAGATGATTACAGTATGTCCTAAATGTGGTTCACCACTTGTAAGAAAACCTAATGAAGCAGCTTATTATTGTATGAATGAAGAATGTGATTCAAAGAAGATTGAAAAACTGATTCATTTTGCCAGCCGTGAAGCAATGAATATTGATGGACTCGGTGATAAGATCATCGAACAATTCTATAACTTAGGCTTTGTGACTTGTATTGAGGATATATATCATTTGGATGTACATGAAAAAGAAATCATGGATATTGAAGGTTTTGGGAAGAAATCCATGGATAAGCTACTAGAGGCAATCGAGAATAGTAAAGCTAATTCTTTAGAAAAACTCTTATTTGGGCTTGGTATTAAGGGCATAGGAGCCAAGATGGCTGATACACTTGCATATCATTTTGGTTCTATGGATGCACTTCTTAATGCGAATTATGTACAATTAACAAGCATCAAGGATGTAGGGGATACAATCGCTTCTTCACTTGCAGCATTTAAGCGTAATGAACGTAATCTAGAACTGATTGCACATTTGAAAGAATTAGGTTTAAATATGGATTATTTAAAGGTACGTGATACAGGTGATAATCCATTTAGAGATAAAACAGTCGTAATTACTGGGACACTTACACTTATGACAAGAAAGCAGATTAAAGACTATTTAACAAGTCAGGGTGCGAATGTCACAGGAAGTGTATCAAAGAAAACAGATTTAGTGATTGTTGGGGAAAATCCAGGATCTAAATATACAAAAGCAGTTGATCTTGGTATCTCCATCATGAACGAATCAGCATTTAAGGAGAAGATTATAAGTAACTGAATATATTGACTCTTGTGTTTGAATGTGTTTATATGCTCATAGAGGGAGTGTTAAAATGAACACATCAAATATCTCAAATTATAAACCAAAAGATTTTGCTTTATTAAAGAAACTTAAAAAACAACTTATTTGAGAACAGAGAAGTCTTTCTCGAAAGTATGAAAATCTAAAGAAAGGAGAGTTCGCTCAAAAAAGAAATATACAAAAATAAATGCTTAAGATACAGAAGTTTCATCGTAGAATTGACAATATTCGTACTGATTACATCAATGAGATAATCGCAGAGATAGTAAAAACCAAGCTATCTTATATAACGATTGAAGATCTAAACGTATCAGGAATGATGAAGAACAGGCATCTTTCAAAGGCAGTTGCTTCGCAGAAGTTTTATGAATTTAAAACAAAACTTCTAGCTAAATGCAAAGAGAATGGAATTGAACTTCGAATAGTAGATAGATGGTACCCATCATCTAAGACATGTCATTGTTGTAAGAATATTAAAAAAGATTTAAAGCTTTTAGATAGACTTTTCAGATGTGACTGTGGCTATATCGAAGACAGAGATTTCAATGCTGCACTTAATCTGAGAGATGCTACGACTTACGAAGTTGCATAAACAAACGCAAACGTAGGTATGTACCGAAGGCTATTTCGGGAATTTAAGACTATGGAGTGTACATGAACTTGTGAGTAGATATGATTTCGGTCAATCCAAAGCATACACGATGACATAGTAAGTAATGTTCGTGAGAACTTACATTATCTCGATGTGAGTATATTTAATCACATTTTGAGTGGCAGGCTAGCGGACTATGAATAAATTATTAAAAGCTCTTGTTAGTATCATGCTTATTTTTGCGACAGGATGCTCCAGCAAAACTGTAAAAACATCAAATAGTACAAAAGAATCATCTGCAAAGACATTTGATGGTAATTACTACAACATGATCAACAATGGTCGTTCAAAGAATAGTGAGAAGTTCTATTTAAACTTCAGTAACACAAAAGATTTAGTTACTATTGGTTCAGGATTGCAGATTCTTTCAACAAAGCATTTCTCAACAAATGATTATTATTTATCAGAAGGATTACAATTAACACCAACTGATTACAATAATCTATTAAAAAGAGACGCTGCAGGAACTAAAGAAGAAGATAAGAAATATCCTGATACATTACAGATAGAAAGTGGTAAGACATATGAAGGCTTGCAAAGTCCTGTACTTGTGTCTAATATCACTGAACAGGATTATTATAAGAAGAGTGGTTCTAGTTATGCCTTGAAGGGTATAAGTGTTGCTATTATTCTTGATCCTAAGGAACAGATTGATGGAAAGCTTTCTTCTCCTGCAATTACTTTAAGTGATGAAAAGTTAAGAAGCTATGCCCAGCAGTGTGTTAAGAAAGCATACAAATATATCCGTTCAAAGAAGAAAAAGCTTGCAGATGTTCCAGTTATGGTTGGTATTTATCGTGCGAATAATAATGAAATATCTGAGACAAATGGTAATTATATTTATGAATCATTCTGTGAAGGTGGCAGTGTCGGTACTTTAAAGAATGTGAATCATGAAAATGTATACTTTACAAGTACTCGTGCAACTAAGCTAGACCCAGCCACTGCATCAGAATTTGCAACTATCAAGTCTAACTTGAAGAAAGCTTCTACCGAAGCTGCCGGTTTAGTTGGGCAGGCCAACTATATCGATGATACGATCCAGACAATGAAAATCACAGCACACTTGAATATCAAGACATATACAGAATTACTATATCTGACTTCAGTGATTGCTGATAACATTAATAGTAAATTCACACAGGACTTTAATATTAAGGTTCTTGTGTATTCACAGGATGAATTGATGGCTGTGATTATTAAACAAAAAGGTGAAGATGCAAAGACATCTATATTAGAACAGTAGGAGGTCAATTATGGACGATACAGATTTAATGTTGAAAAAACTAGGAAGAAAAACCATGTTCAACATCACTGACGAAGAAATGCCAGCATTAAGAGAACAGTATGAAGTATTCATGAGCCATGTACAGGCTCTTGATGAAATTGATACTGAAGGTGTAGAACCTCTCGCATTCCCTTATGTGGTTGAAACAACATTCTTAAGAGAGGACGAACCTAATCATGTAATCAGTACAGAAGATGCATTAAAGAACTGCAAGACTGTACAGCGTAATCAGATCAGAGTTCCAAAGGTGGTAGGATAATGGTGACACATACTATTGAAGAATTACATGAACTTTTCAAAAGTGGAGAGTTAGATGTAAAAGAATATTATAAAGAATTATTTGAAGAAGCAAAGAAACAGCAGGAAAGACTGAATGCCTTTGTAACTATTACTGAAGATGAAGCATATAAGGCTATTGAAGCTCCTATGACTGATGATCTTTTATCACATATTCCATATGTTTTAAAAGATAACTACAACACTAAGGGTATTAAGACAACTGCATCTAGTAAGATGTTAGCTGATTATGTACCAGTATTTAATGCTCATGTTGTTGATTTGTTAAATAAGCATGGTGTTGGTTTAGTAGGTAAGGCTTCTATGGATGAACTTGCTATGGGTGGTACTAATAAATCAGCTTTAACTGGTCCAGTACACAACCCTTGGGATACAAGACGTATTTCTGGTGGTTCATCAGGAGGATCTGCAGCACTTGTTGCAAGTGGTTTGATTCCATTTGCACTTGGTAGTGATACAGGTGACTCAATTAGAAAACCAGCAGGTTTTTGTGGGATTGTAGGTTTTAAACCAACTTGGGGTAGAATCTCTCGTTATGGTGTTATTCCTTATGCATCTTCTTTAGACCATGTTGGCGCATTTACTAGAAATGTACGTGATATGGCGATTGTAACTGAAGCATTAGCTGGTAGAGATAATCGTGATATGACTTCATCAAATAGAGAAGTACCACATTACTTAGATAACTTAACTACTAATATTTCTAACTTAAAGATTGGTGTATTAACAACTGTATCTAATGAAGTAAGAAATGAAGAAGTAAAGAAAATTTTTGAAAATGTTGTTGAAACATTAAAGTCTCTTGGTGCAACAGTAGAAGATGTTGAAATGGATAAGAAACTCATGAAGACATTACTTCCTACATATACTATTATTGCCAACTCAGAAGCAACAAGTAACCATTCATGCTTAGATGGTGTTAAGTATGGTGATAGACAGCAGGGTGATACACCTGATGATGTGATGATCAATTCTCGTACAGATGGTTTTGGTGATCATATTAAGAGAAGATTCATTCTTGGTAACTTAGCTCTTGCAACTGAAAATCAGGAAAAGATGTTCAGAAAAGCACAGAGAGTAAGAAGACTTGTAGTAGATGAATTAAATAAGATCTATGAAAACTATGATATCATCATTGCACCTAATGGCGGAGGTGTTGCACCTTTAATTGATGAAGCAGCTGAAGATTATTTAAGTGATGAATATATTATTCTTGAAAACTGGTTATGTCTTGCCAACTTTGCAGGTACACCATCTATCTCTATCCCTTCTGGATTTGTAGATAATATGCCAGTCGCTGTCAATATTTCAGGACGTATTTTTGAAGAACAGACTGTCTTGAACTGCGCCTATGCATTAGAAGAAGCATTAGGATTCAAGAACCAGTATAAGAGGGAGGACTAAAGATGGATTACGAAAGAGTCATCGGGCTAGAAGTACATTGCGAATTAAAGACTAATTCAAAGATGTTCTCTGCTTCACCAGTTACATTTGGTGAAGATCCAAATACAATGATCAATGAAGTAGACATGGGTATGACAGGTACATTACCATGTTTAAATAAAAGAGGTGTAGAATTTGCGATTCGTGTATGTCATGCATTACATATGGAAATCGATGAATTACTATGCTTTGACCGTAAGAACTACTATTATTCTGACCTTCCAAAAGGTTTCCAGATTACTCAGGATAAAAGACCTATCGGACGTAATGGTTATTTAATGATTGAAGTAGATGGAGAAGAAAAGCGTATCGATATCGAAAGATTACATATGGAAGAAGATACAGCTAAACAGCTTCATTTAACTGATTATTCATTAATTGACTACAACCGTGCGGGTATCCCACTAATTGAAATTGTCACTAAGCCTTGTATCCGTTCAGGTAAAGAAGCAAGTGCTTATCTTGAAGCATTAAGACAGGTATTCTTATATACAGAAGTATCTGATGCAAAGCTTGAAGAAGGCTCTATGCGTTGTGATGTTAACGTATCTATCCGTCCATTTGGTCAGGAAGCATTTGGTACACGTACAGAAATCAAGAACTTAAACTCTATCAGCAACGTTCAGAAGGCTATTGATTATGAAGCAGGACGTCAGCAGGAAGTTATTGAATCTGGAGGAGAAGTTCTTCAGGAAACAAGAAGATATGATGAAGTAGAAAAAGTGACTACAGTGATGCGTTCTAAAGGGGATGCTGTAGACTATAAGTACTATACTGAACCAAACATCTTACCTATTAGATTAGATCATGCATGGGTAGAACAAATCAAAGATGAATTACCTATGATGGCTGGAGAAAGAGAAAAACATTATGAAGAAGAATATGGTATTCCTAAGGTAGATGCGAAGATTCTAGTTTCTACTAAGTCTATGTCTGATTACTTCAATGAAGTAATCAAATATACTAAGAACTATAAGAATGCTTCTAACTGGTTATTAGGTGATGTTTTAGCTTTCTTAAATAAGAACAACCAGTCTTATGATGATATTGAATTAAATCCAGAATATTTAGCTAAATTAATCAATTTTATTGAAGATGGTACTATTTCTTCTAAACAGGCTAAAAAGGTCTTTGAACCAATGATGACAGAAAATAAAGATCCTGAAAAGATCATTGAAGAAAAGGGTATGAAACAGATTTCTGATCCTAACGCTTTAAAAATTATGGCGAATGAAGTATTAGATGCCAACCCACAGTCTATTGAAGACTATGCGAATGGTAAAGATCGTGCTGTAGGATTCTTAGTAGGACAGGTTATGAAGAAGTCTAGAGGACAGGCTAACCCAGGTATGGTTAACAAGTTGCTTGTTGAACTTCTTAAAGAAAGAATTAAATAACTATACTTTACTTTATATCTTTGGTAAAATAGAAGGGTAAAGTAGGTGATTAATGTGTCCAAAGAAAGATTTCATTTTGATGATGAAGAAGATGTAGTTATCCAGACACCTAAGAAGAAGGCTGAAAAGAAGCCAACTCCTAAAGAAATGGGTATAAAACCTTCTAATAATTCAAAAAAGAAAATTAAAACAAGATATATTGTGCTTGGAATCGTTGCAGTACTTGTACTTGCACTTGGAATCTATTTATATAGTGCTTTAAAGGATGAAGGAGCTATATATGGTGATCGTTGTGAAGGACTTGTAACAGTTCAAAAGAGTGTCTTAGATGATACAGTCAACGAAGCTAAATCTAAACATAGTTCTATTGCATCTATGAATATTGAAACAGCATGTAAGCAGTTCAAGGTGGATATTGAATTTACTAATGGTACATCAGTTAAAACTGCTGAAGAAATTTCAAAAGATGTTGTAAAAATTCTTGATTCTAAAGGTGGTCAATCTGCTTATGAAGGATCTGACTATACAGAATTACTTAATAAGCATAATGGTGTAAAACAGTATGAAGTAAACCTTTATTTAACTGGTGGTAATGATACTGATTTCCCAATGTATGGTACAAAACAGGCAGGTAAGGATGATATCGCCTTTACTCTTGCATCTGTAAAGGATCAAGAAACAACAAATAAAGCGAAAGCAACAGAGCAATAAAAAAGCGATTTCTAATCGCTTTTTTTAAGTGAGGAGGATATGTATGAATAAGAGAGATCAATTTGTAGGTGAATGTATCGATTATACACATGATGGTTTAGGTGTAGTAAAGCATGATAATACAACTATTTTTGTGAAGAATCTATTACTTCATGAAACAGCTAAAATTGAGATTATTAAGGTGCTTAAGAGTTATTGTGTAGGTAGAGTAGTAGAATTAAAGACACCTTCTAGTGAACGAATAGAGTCAAAATGTGACTGTTTTAAACAATGTGGTGGTTGTTCATTAATGCATATGTCAGATCAAGAACAACAGTCTTTTAAGACTAATAGAGTGAAAGAAACATTCTTAAAGATTGCCCATCAGGATTTGAGAGTCAATGCTTGCTTAATGGATCAAGACCCTTATCATTATCGTAATAAGGTACAGGTTCCTTTTGGAATGCAGGATGGACATATTGTCTCTGGATTCTATAAAGCACGTACAAACGATATCATTAATAACGATTACTGTCTTATTCAGAATGAATTCTCTAATAAGGTCATTAAACGTGTTAAAGAATTATTTGAAAAATATCATATCCAGCCTTATGATAAACTCACTAAAACAGGTAATATCAAGCATGTATTAACTAAGACAAGCTATCATAAGAATGAAGCCATGGTTGTATTTATCTCGTATAAGAAGAAAATTTCACATATCCATGAAATCATTGATACTTTAACTCATGAATATCCAGAAATACGTACAATTATTCAAAATATTAATTCCCGTCATGATAATGTGATTCTAGGAGAAGAAGAAAAAGTACTATATGGAGAAGGGTATATTGAAGATACACTTCTAGGTAATACTTATAAGATTTCTATGAAGTCTTTCTATCAGATTAATCCAAGACAGGTAGAAGTACTCTACTCTAAGGCGATTGAATATGCAAAATTTAAACCAACTGATGTAGTCATTGATGCATATTGTGGTATTGGTACTATTTCTTTAACTCTTGCGAAACATGTTAAGAAAGTCTATGGTGTAGAAGTCGTTCCACAGGCAATTGTAGATGCAAAAGAGAATGCTGAAAGAAATCATATTACAAATGCGGAATTTGTATGTGATGATGCAGGTCATTTCATGACTGAATTTGTAGAAAGAAATGAAAAGGTGGATTGTGTTATGGTGGATCCACCTAGAAAAGGATGTTCTACTGAATTCCTAGAAAGATTGAATACACTGTCGCCTGAACGTATTGTCTATATTTCATGTAATGTAGCGACTCAGGCAAGAGATTTAACTTATTTGGTAGAGAAGGGGTATAAGCCTCTAGATGTACAGCCAGTTGATATGTTTCCACATACACCCCATATCGAAAATATCTTGTTGTTAAGTAAATAATATGTTCCCATTTAGTGATGATCCTCGTACTGCATGTATAGTATGCAGTCATGTACTTAATAAAGAAGAACCTATTACTTATATCTCTCATGATGAAGATGGTATGTGGCAGTTCTTATGTAGTAAAGAACACACTACAGATGATGCAAGGATTGTATCTCTAGAAGAAGTCTATGCATTAGACCCTTCTATTGGTGAAGTAGCAGATATGCCTTGTGGTTGTTATATGAATAAAAAGTAAAGTGAAGCCTATGTAGGGGGGCTTTATATATTAGAAAAAGTAGAATTTGATCAGATAATGAATATTGACTTAAACTATGCTAAAAATAATGATTCTATTTCTGTTGAAGAAACTTTTAAACGATTAGAAGAAGACATACAATTAAATTTGGTTATGAGAAAAACTTCTAAGAGATAGTGAAATACCTATTTTTTAGGAACCTTTAATTTTTAAGGGGGGTCAATAAAAAAATCGCTTTAAATTATTGGGGGTTTCCACTTGTAAAGGGCAGTCAGAAATGACTGCCCTTTAGTGCGCTCATATTACTTCTATTTAAATGTTTTATTAGTTCTTTTTCTTATAAGATCCTCTCTTTTTTCCTTCTCTTTTAATTGTTTCATTAATAGCATAAGATGAAGGATTAGAGGATTTATTAAGAGAATACATTAGTCTATTTCTCATTCTTGCAAAGTTCTGATATCCACATGCATTTGAAAGTATCTTATCTATTCTAGAATTGATTCCTTCTACTGGTCCATTAGATATTCTTCGACCATCTATTAAATCAAATGATGCACATATTTCGTCAAACCAGTTTATAAGAGTTCCAGATAATGATATGAAGCCAGTGATTCCTGATGTTGCATATTCTTGAATTATTCTTGAAAGCCATTCTCTGCAGTTTTCGGATGTTGCATAATGATTAAAGGCTATATAATGTTCCTTTAGATTGTATGCTTCTGTTAGTTCATTATCTATGCTCAGGATTATTTCAAGCAGTTGATGATAGTCTATGTATCTTTTAAGCTTCTTGTTGTATCTAGCCTTGTTGAACGGAATATCATTGTAGTTTTTCAATATAAGGAAGTGAAACTTTTTGAGAAGATAATATTCAGTACTATCTTTTTGGTATCTTTTGCCTACTTTAATTCTGATATCATCTACTACTTTATTGATATTTTTTATGACATGAAATGAATCGCATAACAATACTGCCCCAGAAAAGTATTGATTCCTTACAAATCTGTACGTTTCATACATATCGATAGAGATATATTTGACTTTAGCGAGTTCTTTTTTATCGATTATCTGAGTATAACTTGACCATGCCTTCTTGGTTCTTCCATCAATGATATCTACAATTTCCACGGTCTTAAAATTAAGAATAACACACATGTATCTGTTTTGTCCTTTATGTCTCCAGTGCTTCTCATCAATACATATAATCTCAGGTAAAGGCTGTCCACGCATCTGACCATACTTATCAAATATTTCAACAACTTTAGTAGGACTTGTGTTAAAGAATCTAGCAACCAGTGAAAAAGTAGTTGTAGGTTCTTTAAGTTTATTCATGATTTCCAGCTCTGAAGTTTGAGATAATCTACTGTGACTTTTCTCTGTGAATGGGTTTTCCTCTGTCACTACCTTATTACATTGGGGACATACTAATCTTCTCTTTTTAAGTATTAGAGAAGTGTTCTTGCCTCTTATCATGTTATGCATGACTTTACATTTTCTATAGTCCTTAATATTCATTCTACTGCCGCATTCAGGACAGGAGATAATGGTTCTCTTAAGAGTGATATAATAAATCACTTCTTTTTTATTAATTTCAATCTTATGAGACTGTACAAAGGATTCATAATCCCCTAAAATAATTTTTAGATCATTATTCAATTTGTGATCTCCTTTCGCTTTGATTTAATATGAGCAAATTAATGATATAGCGAAAGGTTTTTAATTACATAAAAATAGTTGAAAAAGTGGGAGCCACAGTGTGACCCCCACAGATTTAAAGGTGCTGTTTCCAAGACCCCCAAATATTTAGAGCGAAGGTCTGACCCCCACAAAAATTAAAGACCCAGTATTGTAGACAGGGAGTGACTCTCTGTCTTTTTTATTCACATAGCAAGATAGTTAATATGTGGTACATAGTCATTACACAAAAAATATTTGAACGCCTAAAAAGATACTTTATAGGAAAGATACTTAAAACATTGTTTGAGTAAAAGTAGTATTATGTAGTTAAGGAGGGATAGATTATGGAACATACACCTGTTACTCAAGAATACTTAATTGATTTATACAGAAGCTTGATTATTAAACGAGATGAGTTAAAGAATAATGTTGAAGAGAATGAGAAGAAATATTATCAGATGTTTAGAAATTTGTATAAAGAATATTATGGCCTCATGATTGAATGCATTTTCTTAAAGAAAAGACTTGCCTATTGTCAAAGGTGCAATAATCTTCATATCAAGATATATAAAGAAGAAATAGACAGTTACATAGATGCTGTGAAAGAAGATTATATGCATCAGTTAGAGATTTTAAGGAATCATAAACAAAGAATAAAGAAATCTCTTAATACTGATGGAATGAAACAGGCAAAGAGGATATTTAAGAGAATCATCAAAAGAATAGATAAAGAACATCCTTTGTGGGAACGTTCCATTGATTCATATAGATATAATGATTTAAAAGAATTGATGAATATAGAGGCACTGGTGGATTATGAGACACATTCTACAAGACATAATATAGATATTATCTATCTCATGATCAGAATAAATAGTATAAAAGAAGAAATTGATTTTTATGTCAACCAACCACCTTACTCACCTCAAGAAAAAGAAAAGAGTCTGAAGAAGGAAATATTGAAATATAGATCATATAGAAATGATTTAAATAAACAATATCATAGTTTTACAAAAGTCATGCATGCATGTTAGGAGGAGCACTTATGAGCAAGATGAGAAATATGGTTTTAGAAGCTGTACAAATGAATGGTATAGAGAATGTGATTATGCCTTTAATGAATGAAATATTCTTATCTTTTACTGATATTGCAGGAACACGTTATGTAGATAATCAAGATGTATTTAAAGGACTTGAGAAGAATGTACCTCTTCTATTAGAAAGAGAAGCAGATAATAAATATGATAGTAATGCGATTAAGGTGATGACTACAGATAGGGAAAAACTTGGGTATATTCCAAAGAAGGATAATAGTGTTTTTGCTAAATTAATGGATGCGGGTAAGATACTTCATGCAAGAGTGTATTCATGTTATGAGGCTGATTATGATCAGTGGTGTGTGTCTATTAAGATCTGTTTGATGGATTTCTAGTTATTCACACAACAGAAAGTAGAATACGTGATACATAGTCATTACCAAAAAAAACAATTGACCGAGAGTACCTACCGACTGTTATCCTAGATATAGGAGGATTATGAGATGAAGAAATTAGTAGCTTATTATTCTAGAGCGGATGAGAATTATTTTGGTGGTACAAAAAAATATATAGAAGTAGGAAATACAGAAAAAGCCACAAAAATGATTGCGGATATGATAGGGGCTGACTTATATAAAATAAAACAGATACATCCCTATTCAGCTGATTATGATACATGTGTTAAAGAAGCAAAAGATGATTTAAGGAAAAATGTAAGACCTGAGCTGAAAAATATGCTTGAGAGTATTGATGAGTATGATGAAATATATCTAGGTTATCCTAATTATTGGGGCACTATGCCTATGGCTGTCTATACTTTCTTGGAAAGTTTTGATTGGAATAGTAAGAAAATCTATCCGTTTTGTACACATGAAGGATCAGGACTCTCTTCTACTGAATCAGACATTCAGAAATATGCAGAAGTAATGAAAGGTATTGCAATCAGAGGTAGTGATGTAGATACTTCACAAAATAGAATTAAAGAATGGCTAATAAAAAAGTAGAACATATAACAGTTCTACTTTTTTATGTACTTTCTACCAGATGCATCTGGTATATTTAATTCTGAACGATATTTGGCTACTGTTCTTCTAGATATTTCAATACCTTTATCTTTTAAGAGATTGGTGATTTTCTGATCACTTAAAGGCTTTTTCTTATCTTCATTATTAATAACTTCTTTGATTGTTTCTTTGATAGAATCAACAGAGTTATCTTCTGTTCCCTTTGGAATGAGATCACTTAGAAGAATAAAGCCCTTATCACAATATATATATTTATCCTTAATAGCTCTACTGATTGTAGATTCATGTACTCCAAGTAACATAGCTAAATCTTTTTGCAGAAGTGGATGGCAAGAACCTCCATTCATAAAGAAATCTTGTTGATAGTCTAGCAAGAAGACCGCAATATCATATATTAGATTCTTTCTTTGGGTGAGACATTGTTGCAGCCAGGAAACTTGTCTTAGTTTAGATTCTATATATTTCTTAGTTTCTTTACTTTCTGATTCAAGAGATAAATAGCCTGTATTGATGTTTATATCCTTATAGATTACTGGATTTAATTGTACAGCATTATCCTTGATTATTATATCTGGTACAGGATAATTGACTTCAATAGAAGAACTAAAGCTACTGGCTGGACGAGGATTTAACGTTAGGATGATTTGTAGTAGTTCTCTTACTTTGTTTTGTGATATGCCAAGTTTCTTAGAAACGGCATGATAATGACTTTTTGAAAGATCTTCTAAGCATTCTTCAATAAGTTGTTTTGTCTTATAAATATCTTCTGTTTCTTCGAGGCGCTCTAATTGAAGAAGAAGACATTCCTTTAAAGTGGCTGCACCAAGTCCAGGAGGATCTAGCTTGGATAATGCATTTTTAGCTTCTATATATTCTTTCTCATCACATTTTAGATAAGTACAAATATCTTGAATTGAGAGACGTAGATATCCATTATCATCTAATAACTCTACAAGAGATTCTACTAATTCTTTATTGTCTATATCCTTGTTTATTAATTGCCAGTGAATGTTTTCCATTAAAGTCTGTTCTGATTTTCTTGAAAGACCATCGATATCAAATTCTTTTCCTATATCAGAAGTACTTTCTATCATATCATCAGTATCTATTAATGGATTTTCAAAAGAAATCTTCTCTATGTGGGCAAGAAGTTGTTGGACGTCCATCTGTAAGATCTGATTCTTTTCAATCTGTTTCTGATATATTTGATGTTTTTGACCTTGTTTAAGTTCAAGCTTCATCTAAGCCTATTGGCTCCTTAATAACTTTGTTCAATAATTCATACAATATAGATAATTCATAATTATCTATATGAATACGATATTTCTTTTCTACATCCTGGAAAACAATTTTTGATATACGATAAAACTCTTTCTGTGCTGGATTCGTAGGTTCTTCTTCATCATCCGTATCATCTGCAGTCATTAAGCGTTCAAACATAAATGCGATATGCATATAAAGATTCAATCTTATATGACCTGACATCTCCATCTTATAGTAATCCTGATAGCGATGAAGAATCATTTCTACATCCTGAATAACAACTGTAGGATTGAGGAACTGTAATCTGCTGACAATACCCTCGATTGTAAAGAATCTTACAAATTCATTCTTCAATGCTTCAAATTGTTCTGGTGTAACTACACTTTTTAATGCATTCCATAGGTTTTCTTCACCATGGCCATCTAATATATCATAAACACTCAGCCAGGGTGTTGAAATACCATCATGAAGAGGAGATGTTGTCAAAATCATAAGAGTCTGATCAAAATTCTTAGATTCATCTTCATTGAGTAAATCTAAGAGTTTCTTATATTCCATAGTCACAAAATCAAGGCCACACTCTCCTAATGTCTTCTTCATGATTTCCTGTATCTTTTCTGCGATACCTACACCGGACATACATGAAATAAGAATATTCTTATTCTTAGATAATCCTTCAAAGAACTGAACATCAAAGCTGTTAATCTTTTTTGTGCTTTCTACAATTTGTTCAAAAGAACCATGACCTAGCATCTTTAAACCGACATCTAATGCAATAGCCGTAGAAACATTATTAATAATCAATAAATCGCCGGATAAGTTATTCTTTATTTTTGAATACATACTGCTTAATGATCCTGTATCTACAAGTAAGATCAATCCTTTACCCTTGGCAGAATGCAGGAGATAGTTCTGTACTTTTTCTACAGTCTGATTAAGTGTTGTATCCATAGGCATATCAATGCCTTCCATAATAAAGGTACCACACGCCTGATTGACAACCTTGGCAATACTAGATGCTGTTGTATCACCATGTGCTGCGATGAGGCCATTTAATTCAAGAGATTCACTGATATATTCATGAATAGCTAACGCAAATAAGAAAGCAAGATTATCTTCTAACTGTAATTCATACTTCTTTAGTTCAATAATGATGCGATTTGCAACATAGAAAGCTTTAGGGCATGATTGTTCAAAATATGCTTTAAGTTTCCATTCCTGTTCCTTATCAATGTGCATTTGATTGAATATTGCATAAAGAATATACAATTCTTTACCACATGAATCATTCATCTTTACACCATATCGAATCAATATATCTTTACAAATCTGCGTAAAGAAACGCTGTTCTGTTAAGTTGTTATGTGTAGGATTAATCTTTCTTAAAATTGCGCGGAAATTCAAATAGAGCTGGTCAATCTGGCTCCATGATGCAGTCTCTATCTTATGAAAGAGATCGATGATTTCGATATGATATTCATCATAGTATTCCTGATGGATATATTCTTCAGGTTGATTCCATAGAATGGATATTTCCATATTACGTTCAGTCTGAAATCCTGTTGTATTGACAGGTATATCTCCCCCTGCATGAATAAGTTCTGCTTCAGAAATAAGAAGATTGTCTTCTTTACCGTGTTTGAAATAAGCTTCTGCACAGCTGACCTGAATTAAATTTCTTAATCTACCAATATTACCAGGGAACTTAGAGAAACAAAGCATTTTGACAGCACCACTAGAAATAGTGAGGTTCTTTTTAATCTTTTCTGCTTCTTCTTTATAGAATGTTTCTATGAGTTCTATACGTTCCTGTAAAGGGCGTTCTGTAATGTTAGGAATAGTAATCTGTAATGTAATTCTTCTTCTGAATGTTTCTAATAAGACTTCCTGAGGGTTTTCTGTTGTCGCAAATATGAATCGTACGTTTGAATTTCTCCATTTAGAATCACCAAGAGGACGATATTTACCTGTATCCATAAATACAAATAACTTTTCCTGGTTCTCAAATGATAAACGATGTACTTCATCTAAGAAAAGATAACCACCATCTGCTTCTTGAAGTAATCCCGTCTTATCAGAATCAGCCCCTGTAAAGCTTCCTTTCTTATAACCAAGTAATGTAGCTGAAAGAAGTTCAGGGTTATTTGCATAATCTGCACAATTCAACACGACAAAAGGTGCTTTTTTATCAATACTTCCTGTCTGTAATGCATGCTTATAGATGAGTTTTGCGATATAGCTTTTACCTACACCACTTTCACCAATAATAAGAATAGGAAGACCATTAGGTGGATAAGAAACAGATGCTTTACACATTTCTACTATTTTCTTATGACTTCCTGTTGCACCAATCATAGAATCAAATACTTCTGAGTCTAACTCTTCTTCAACAGATGCACTCTGTTCTTCTTTTTCGATATACCAGTAAGTCGGTCTTGTATCTGTTTTTTTTACTTTCCCCTCATCAAATAGCTGATTTAAATAATGTGTCACAATCTGTCTGCTTAAATGTAGATTGTCTGCAATCTGAGATGTAGGGATCTTTTCAGACTCATTTAAGCATTCTTGAAGTGATATATAAACTTTATCTTTTACATCCATCCTGATACCTCCTTGCTCTTAATTAATTATAACTTGAAAGCTGTTAGAAAACAATTTAATGCCAACACGCATGAAAAGGAAGATATAGGGATATCTTCCTGACTGACTATCTTGGGAGTCTTGCTCTTCTATTTGGGAATTCTTTATCGAATCCTTCCTTATGATCACAATACCAATAAGCAACTGTACAAACATCGTCTTGTCTTTCGTATAGTGCAAGATCATCGTTACCAATTTGCTGTAATGTGACTTTGATATCTTCATCAAAGGCAATTGGATCTAAGATATGGAATCTGTATAAGCCATGGCGAGGAAGGCTGTCATTACCAAAGGCATGAACAGCATTCAACTTACCTGTTTCAAATCTTTCTCTTGTTTTATCCTTTGTTGAATAGAATGGATAACCTAAGAATAAGTTAGAATATGGTTTAACTGAAGGTCTTCCTAATTCATCTTTCTGATGGAATGCCCAGGCACCACCAAAGTAGTCTTCTGAACCTGTTGATGACACTGTTGGATAATCTTCATCACCATCAAGATAGAACTTAAATTCCCCTTCACCCCACCAATATCTTTCTAATGCAGTTAAACCAAGGTAAGTACCTACATAGTAGCCTTTACCTTTTACATCATCTAAGATGACATAGTCTTTTGCAAGCTCAGTCTGACGTTCTCTGCGCCAATAAGCATGGAAATATAAACAATTTTCAGGTAAAGCATCAACTTCAGCATAATTAATAGTATAGAAGAATGATGTAATATCTTTAGGATGTTCATTTGTCATTGTGATGACTGCTCTTTTTGCGAATGGCATTTCAAAATAGCTGTTCATTCCTCCTGTAGGATTCACAACGATTGGTAAAGAGGCCACATCACATCTTTCGCCAAAACCATTACAAAAGAAATCTCCAATAGGTGCTTCTACTGCAGGTGTTTTACTATCATCCCAATAGATTCTTAAGACAACATCTCTCATAACAAAGCTGCCTTTTTCAGTATTTTCACGGATTGTCATCCACATATGTCTAATAATACCTGGACCTTTAATATCCGCAATCACTGTTTCTTCACCCATAGGTAATTTAATGCTTCCACGTCCTTTTCTTGATGGACCTAGGGCACTTGCTTCCATACATGCTTTGCCTTTTTCACCAGTTGGGTTTTCTGGTGATACAGCTCTAGAACGTTCTCCTTTATAAGTCATGATATTACTTAGTAAATTCATAATCTTCTCCTTCCTTTACTGCATGTTGATTGACAGTAATTGAATAATTATTTTTATTTGTAATATGAATGTGCTGATCAGATACCTTGATATCAAATCTTGATTCACCGATATGGAAATCCTCCCAGAAGAAGTTTCCAATAAATTCCTTAGGATGAATCGTTAAGTGTTTATTTGGTGCATCATAGTTGATTCCTAAGAATTCTGTAATGAACAAGATATAGAAGATACCTGAGGCCCATCCACATTTACCACAGCTGTTCATTCGTGTGACATCTCCAGTAGGTGCCCCTACTTTATAAGGCCACCACCACCAGCTGCCATCTAGATCAGCTAATCTTTCTAATTCTTTAAATCTGCCGTGTTCTCCACTCCAGTTTTCTACATTATCAGCACCATTCAATATTGAAATATATCCAGGAAAAGTGGCTCCAGATTGATTTCCCCACTTAATTCCTCTGCTCAGACAACTATAAGTAGGATTCTCATCACTTGAACTAAATTGTCCATAATGCGTTGTTCTGTCTCCTGCTTCATAGCCATAATAATTCAATAATGTAGTGTCTGATTCTTCACCATCATGCATTCTTAATGTGATAGTACCGTCATGATTCACATCAGTTAAGAACTGAAGTCCTTGATCAAGCATCTCTTTACGATAACACTCATCTGACATATGTTCTTTTGCATCTAGATCAAGTGACGCAATACCTTCTAGAAAAATACGATGACCATTCGTTTCTACAGTCATATATTTCTCTATATCATTTTTGATTGCCTGGGCTTCATTTTCTAGTTCAATCGCATATTCCTTCTCGTCAAAGATTTCAAGTGCAAGTCTTGATAGGGAGCGACATGCACGATATACACAAATGTTTGATCCTGTATGATATGTACCAAGGGAGTAGGCATCTGAAATCCAGATACTGTGGTATAGGTGTGGTTCACCTGGATTTCTAGAAGTAATGACTTTGTTAAGGATTTCCTTCATCTGTTTATATAAACCTTCATTATCTAGAAAGAAATGATGATCACCAAAATAATCATAATACGCACCAGAAAGTAGAATCACCGATAGAGAATTACTTAATGAATGGAAGATTCCGCCTTCAAATTTAGTACCTGGGTATTTGATACCATATTGGGCAAACCATTTTATTGTTTTTTTACATAGGTCTGGTTCGGTCATTGTATAAGGCAAGCTAGAATAATACATATCTTTATTCCATATATGAGGAGTAACGGGGTAAGTGCCCCAATTTGAACCAAGTATTTGATTATAACTATTCATGGCAAAAGCACCAGACGCCTGCTGATAGGCTCTTTCAATTAAGTACCCTACCATTGGATCGTTATCAAAATGGACTTTACCTATGCATTGTTTATAATATTGACGTGTTTCTTCTAACCATTCATCAATACTTCTACTAAACAGTTTCTGTGTATCCTGATATGCATTAGGATCAGTGAAAGCAATCATGAATTCTTTTTGAGAATGAGGTGGTAAAGTAAATGAAATACTGTTGTGAGATTGTGTCTCACGGCATTCTATTAATACATTTCTTGTATCAGAGTATTTCTTTTTATAAAGAGAAGGAAGTTCTAAGACACCTTCTCCTTCTGTATCGCTTTGGTTCTCAACGATAATAGCATACATCAAACTACTTAATCTTTCTCCATCATGAGTAATAGGTGCACAAGCAATTAAGCTGACTGTTCCCCAGGTAAAATGATGAATACTTCTTGGAAAAAGATTATCTGCAAGATCAGAGATGACATCTAAGTTATCAGATTTCAATTCAGTTTTATTACCGTTCCAGGTAATAGAGATAGAAAGATCATGTTCTTGAACAAAGTCTTTTCCTACCCAGACACCTGGTTTGCTTTCCATGTAGTAGTTGTGATGAAAGAAGGTAAGGTTTTTAATTGTGCCAAATTCATCAAGATTGGCTTGAACTTTTTGATTAGATGAATCAAATGAAAATGTATCATCTGGAAGCTTATTGCGATAATAACTGATTGTGTTGTCTGTACTATAGATTCCATTCTTGATTCTTAGCATATAGAATGGATTGCATTTCATTGTATTCAAAGCGACCCTCCTGCGGTATTTATTAGCAAATACCTAATAGTGATAAAACGATTCCTAATGCAACGATACCAAAGATAATAGCGATAACGTTGACTTTCTTGTTTAATAGCTTATAGCAGCCAAATGTCATTAATAATGGAACGATACCTTTAAAGATACTATCAAGAGCTGATTGAACATTCATTAAAGACTGTCCCTTCATCTTGAATTCAAGAACTGTTTTAAAGATAACAGTATTGCTTGTCATAGCACCTACCATGATTAAACCAACAATACCAGCTGCCTTTGTAAGGATTTCAATCATGCCATTAGCATATAATTTTTCAATATACTTAGCACCTAAAGAGTATCCTAAACATGCACCATAGTATCTGCATAAGAAGTTTGGTACGTTGAATAATACTAAGAAGATAATTGGAGCAAGGATGTTACCAGCATTAGCAAAACCAATAGCAAGACCTGCACAAACTACTCTCCATACACCCCAGAATAATGAATCACCAATACCAGCTAAAGGACCCATTAAACTTGTTTTAATAGAGCCAATTGCATTGGCATCAAAGTCTGGTTTTTCACTGTTTTCTTTTTCCATTGAACCAGCAATACCCATTACAAATGATGCAAGAGGTACTGTAGTACTGAAGTAAGAGACATGTCTTGCAAGAGCTTCACGTCTTTTCTTTTCATCATTCTTATAGAAATGGTTGATGAATGGAATCATAGCATAACAGAAACCTGCACCACCCATAGTAACTGGGTTAACAGATGCATACATAGCACCTGATCTCCAGAACATCTTTCTGATTAATTTCTTTTCTTCTTTATCAATGTTATTCATTAGTTTCATGCGAAAAAGTCCTCCTCTTCACTTTCATTAGCTGATGCGCTTGCAACAGCTGGTTTAGCCATCATATCTTTTAACTGCATATCACGCTGTGCTGTTACTAATGCAATAACAACACCTAATACCGCGATAGCGATAAGTGGTAATTTTAAATAAGCCACTGCAACAAATCCAAGAATATAGTAAATACCAGTTTTCTTATCCCATAACATCTGCATTAACATAGCCATACCTACAGCAGGAAGCATGTTACCAGCAACTGTTAAACCATTCATGATTACCTTAGGAATTGACTGTAAGATTGTCTGCACTACATCAGATCCTAACCATACAGCAAAGAATGGAATTAAAGCATATAAACCATAGTGTAATACCCATAAACCAAAGTGAAGGGCTGTGATTGATTTATCTTTACCTTCTAAAGCTAGCTGTTCAAATTTTGGTGCGAATGGACCAATAACGAATGAGAAAATAAAGTTCATGAACTGAAGACCTAATACAGCAAGTGGGAATACGATTGGAATAATAGTACCAACATTTCCACCCATCTGAATTGTGAAGGCTGTAGCAAGACCTGCAGCTAGAGCTGGTTCAGCAGTACTTGAGATACCTACATTGACAACTCCCATAAAGATTGATTCTAATGATGCTCCAACTAATAAACCTGTCTGAACATCTCCTAGCAATAAACCAGTAAGAGGTGCAACAACGATTGGTCTACTTAACATGACCATACCGAATAATTCGTGTCCTCCAACGCCTACGAATACTGCCAATGCGACGAAAAATGCGTTTAACATAATAACTCTCTCCTATCTCTTATAAATTTTTTAATACGTTTGTAGCAAGTTTCTTTTCCATTGAAGGTGTACCCTGGAAAAATGTATCTGGATATAATTCAACTAATTCTTTTAATGCTTCTAATTCTTCTTTTGTAAGCATAATTTCCTTAGTTAAAGTAATCTTTTCACCTGAAGTCATCTTTCCAGCGTTACCTAAGTTAACCATTTCAATATTCTTGTATTTCTTACATAAAGTAACAGCATCACGTACTGTTGGCACAAGAACCATTAAGCGCATCTTTTCTGATCTAGGATCATCTAAGATTGATGAAACGCCTTCTACTGATTTAATAATACATTTAATACCTTCTGGCACTGCCATCTTTAATGACATCTTCTGTAATTCGTTTGATGCTGCTTCATCACTTGCAACAACTAAACCATGAAGCTTTAATTCCTTTGTCCAAGTCATAGCAACCTGTCCATGAATTAATCTTTCGTCAACTCTTAAACAAACAATCATTTTCTTTTCCTCTCTTTCTTATAGAAGAAAATCGTCATCGTTTTCTTCTGTGTTGTTTTTTTCAATTTCTACTAAGCATAACTGTTCTCTAGCTTCTTCAATCTTAGCCTTTAAGAACTCGTTAGTAAGTTTTTCTGGAGTCATAGTGACTTCAATAAGAACAGCTAAATTGAATCCTGATACCAAGAAAGTGTTTTCCCTTACACAATATGGAATCATCTTCTGATTTACACTTCCACCCTTAATATCAGTAAAGATAACTACTTCATCTTCCTGTGGAATCTTTGCGAAATATTCTTCAATCTGCTCGTTGATAGGTTTCTGTCCATCTACATAAGCTGTAATATAGTCTACGTTATCTACATTACCGATTAAGAATTCCATTGTTGATCTTGCACCTGAAGCAAGTAAGCCATGTGTGGCTATTAAAATATGTCTCATTTTCATATCCCCCTTACACTTATATAAGTTGCAATTGTCATGCCAACTTTTAAGTTTTCTGTTTTATATTTTCTCCTTTCTTTTTTTCACTTATATATACTGCAATTGACGTGCCAACTTTTAGTTTTTATTTATTAATTCTTTTATTTCTTTTTCTTCTGGCATTACTCTTAATGCACCCTTCTTAGTTGTAATTAAAGAAGCTGCTGCATTCGCAAACTGAAGCATTTCTTTTAAATCTTCTTCAGTCATATTGTCTAAGCCATGTTTAAGTACTGCATGAAGTGCGCAGGCACCAAACGTATCACCTGCACCTGTTGTTTCAATCGTATCCTTATTTAAATAAGGTTCCATAAATACCTTCAAACCACCATAGTAAGCAATACTACCGTTCGGACCAAGTGTGACATTGATGAGTTTTGCATGCGTTCTTTCTCTAATGATTTCAATTCCTTTATCATAATCATTCGTACCAGTCAGCCATTCAATTTCATTATCTGCAATCTTTAAGATATCGCACTGTTCAATACCATACCAGATCTGCTTTGCAGCTAATTCTTCACTTTCCCATAAAGGTGGTCTTAAGTTAGGGTCAAAAGAAATAATCTTGTTTTTCTTTTTTGCATAATCAACCATCACATAAGTTGCAGATCTCACTGGTTCATCTGTCATAGATAAAGAGCCAAAATGAAAGATACGGCAATTATCAATTAATTCATAATTCACTTCGTCTTCCCTAAGCATCATATCTGCCCCTGGCTTTCTATAAAAAGAAAAGCTTCGGTCTCCTGTTTCATCATTATCTACAAAAGCAAGTGTTGTTTTTGCATCAGGATCTAGAATAAGTCCAGTAGAATCAATCTTCTGTTCTGAAATTGTATTCTTTAATAGTTTACCAAACTCATCTTCTCCTACTTTACCAATAAAAGCAGTTTTATAACCTAATTTTCCAAGCATAGCAAGTACATTACATGGTGCACCTCCTGGATTGGCTTCATAGATACGGTTATTCTGTTCACTTAAACCATTTCTAGTGAAGTCTATTAATAGTTCACCTGTTGCTGTTACATCGTACATAGAATACCTCCATTGTTTATTCACTTATATATACTGCAATGCACGTGCCAAGTTTGAGGTATAAATAAAAAAAACTCACAGTTTATGTACTGTGAGATGAAATAAAAAAAGTGACGCAACGCAGGCGTCGCATCACATAAAACATAAATGTTTTTGTCCTTCGTCAGTATTATAGATTCTTTTCATATAAATAGTCAACAACATTTTTTAGCGAGTATTTTTGAACAAAAGAGTAGTACTCTACTATTTCGCAGCATTCCTAAAATAAAAACAGATTCCCTGTTTTTATTTTGGAGAATCAGCTCTATATAGCTAATTTTCTCAATTTATTAACGCATTTGCCGTTTTAAAAAAAGATGGCGCTATTTTGCAACCATCTTCTCTATATTATTTATTTTTAATATACTCTCTTTCTTATAAAGAATATTCCTAAGCAACTCATCATAATCAATAAAGACCATCCAATCATATTAATATAAGTAGTATCACCCGTCTTAATCTGTTCATTTTTATTAGTCTTATTTGTACTCTGAGTTGGTATTTCTGTTATTTCAATATTATCAGACTTAAGTTTAAGCTGTTTATATGAAGCATTCAACATTTCACAAGCTTGATCCACTTCACTTTGTGTAGCTTCTTCATTCATTAATACTTCTTTACTTTGATTTAATACTGTAATTAAAGAATCTGTATTTTCATACTTACTCATGTCTAAAGCATCAATTTTTGAAATCAACTCTTCAAGTTTTGTCTTATCTGCTTTTAAAACAAGATGATCAATAGCCTCTGATAAGGTATTAACCATTTCATCAATTTTTTCTTGAGTAACATCAGCTTTATCTATGAGTGCTTTCGCTTTAAGTACTTCATTATTCACTCTCAACAATGATGAAGGTGTATATTTTGTTTGATCAATAGATTCAGCTTTATCAACAATAGCTATTAACTGAGAGTAATCAATCTTCTTCTCTAAAGCATTTAAAACACCCTCTAATTCCAATATTGCCTTTTGTACCTTATCATTTTGAGGAACAGATTCTTTATAAGCTTCTTCAGCTTGCTTTCTCTTGTCTGTAAGTAATTTAATTGACTCTTCTGTATATTTAGATTCATCAATGTCTAATGCCTTTGTAATCAATTCTTGTAGATGTTCATAAGATTCTTTAGTCACAAGAAGATCTTTTGCATCAGACAAATTCTTATATGCTTCTAAAACAGATTCTTCATTCGCATTTTCATCATTTATTACTTCCTGTGCTTTATTCAAATAAATGTCTAATTCCTCTACACAAGCATCTATATACAATGAACGATCAAGCTTATTCACTTCATCAACCAATGCAATTAAATCTGTTTTATCGCTCTTGAAAATCAATTTATCTTTTGCTTCAACAAGTTCCTCACAAATAGAATCAATCTTTTCCTGGCTGCTATTTTTATCATTGTAGACTATTTCAGCTTCTTGTAACTTATCTTTCAATTTCTCAAAAGTAGCAGGTGCATATACTGATTCATCAAGATTTTTACATTCTTTAATTAAACTACCCAAATAATCAAAATTAGCCAATAATTTCAAATTATTAATACTATCAAGTAACTCTTGTTTTGTTTCTAATATCGTAGAAGAATCAACATTTTCATTGATCACCTTGTAGGTATTATTCAATGCTTGATTGAATCTTTCCTTTGTTTCTGGTGTATAAATAGAAGTATCCATATTGACATTCATATAATATAAATTTGTTAGTTCACATTTATCAAGTGAATCTCCGTATACTTCAAATTCCCATAATGAATACCCATAAATACTGTTAGGTTTAATTCCCTGCATTTTCACATATCTAGCTGTTACACCATTATAATTATATGTTTCAATGCAACCGTTAGAATGTTGTGCATATGTAATATCAGTCCATGTTTCTCCATCTAAAGAAACCTGTAACTTATATTCCTCTGCACCAGTTCCTTCCCAATTCAACTTAATCTGATTAACATTGTAATAATCTCCAAGATCAACAGAAATCCATTGATTTGAAACATCTTCCTTATTGTCTTTCTGTCTTAAAGAAACCCAACGAGATTCCTTTCCTGAAGTGGCATCTTCACTTCCATCAAATGCCTTGGAAGAATCATATTGTGCTTTATATGAACTAGATGCACTAGACTTCTTATTTAGTGCTAAATTTGTAGTCTTTGGCTGTTTAACTCTATTACCATATACTTCAAATTCCCATAATGAATAACCATAAACAGTAGAAGGTTCTAGACATTCTACTCTTACATATCTAGCTACTGTTTGGTCAGTACAGTCAAATTCTCTTTTTCCACCTTTTCCATCACTTACTGAAGTAATATCCTTCCAGTTTTTTCCATTTGAAGAAATCTGGATTTTATAACTTTTAGCACATGCTGCTTCCCAATTTAAAACTATTTTTGAAATATCATAATAATTCTGTAAATCTACATAAATCCATTGATAATCAACAGATTTACCAGAATTATCTTTTCTCCTTAGAGAAACCCATCTTGATTCTTTACCAGATGTTTTATCTACACTTCCATCAAATGCTTTTTCAGAACCATATTGACTCTTATAAATACTAGATGAATATGAAGGTTTATTTAATGCAATGTTTTGATTTTCATTAACTACTGATGATTTATCACCATATACTGCTACTTCATTAATACCAATTCCATAATTCTTATTATTTACACGGCGTGTTTTATAAGAATGAATTTTAAGATATCGACCATAAATATATGAATCATATGTATGAATATCACTTAATGATGCATTTGTTTTTGTTTCAGTAACAACCTGCCAAGTTTTCTTATCAGCAGATACTTCTATTGTATAATCATCTGAGCAGGCATTTTCCCAATCAATTTGAATCTTATTAATTTTTGAATACTGTTCTAAATCAATAATAATCCAGTTATCATCACTGTTTCTAATTGATCCCCAACGTGTTTTAATATTACCATCAACAGCATTTTCTTTTTTTAATTCATCATTATATTGTGAACTTGTTTCTACTGATTTGTTTAATGCGATATTACTATAATTCGTATCTTCTTGTTCTTCATTACCATACGCAACAAGTTCATAGATACTTATTCCATAATTCTTTCCATTAACAATTCTAGTTTTTGTAGAATGTATCTTTAAATAGCGACCATAAACATTATCATCAAATAAATATTGATCATATAATGATTGATTTGATTTTAATTTATCTTTTATAGTAGTCCAGTTTTTCTTATCTAAAGAAATCTCAATACTATATTCATCTGAACATGCGGCTTCCCATAAAATATTTAAAGCCTTAATTGAACATTTTTTCTGTAAATCTACAATAATCCAGTTATCATTACTATCTCTCTTTGAACCCCATCGTGTATTTGTATTGCCATCAACAGCATTCTCTTTCTTTAATTCATCATTATATTGAGAACTTACTTCAACAGGTTTCTTATATGTTAATGC
The DNA here is from genome assembly GCF_003435615.1 of Catenibacterium sp. AM22-6LB. Classification (NCBI taxonomy): domain Bacteria; kingdom Bacillati; phylum Bacillota; class Erysipelotrichia; order Erysipelotrichales; family Coprobacillaceae; genus Catenibacterium; species Catenibacterium sp. AM22-6LB. The sequence goes on along the minus strand of NZ_QTUM01000004.1, from coordinate 36,039 downwards.
ATCCTGACTTTTACAGCTTATTTCTTTAATTTGATAATAAGAACCCTTAGTTTTCTTCATTACTATCTTTATATAAGGGTATATGCCACCGATGCTGACAGTAGAATCAGTTACATTTTGATTCACTGATTTTAAATAAGTATATGTTTTACCATCTTTAGATGTATATATATCAAAATCTGAAGCATAATGATCTCCCCATTTGATATTTAATTCTGAAATGTAACTATTACCAGCATAAAAGCTAATCCATTCTTCATCATTAGACTTACTCTGCCAATAAGTACTCATATCATTATCAAAAGCTGATTTGACATCATGTGGTGATAAAGATGAACTAGCATTATACAAATTACTATCATTTTCATTTAAAGTCATAGATGAACCTGTGTATGGTGCTGATGGCGTAATAAAATCAGTTTTTGTAGTAGTTTGACCATAATCAAGTTTAACTTGAATAGTAGTATTACTTTGGTTTTCTGATGTTGCAAGAGTGATTTTTCTTTGATTTTCAGATTCATCAATAATTAAACTACAAGGCTGATCAACCGTTACTTTATATCCTGTTTTATATTCTAATGTCCCTGCTTTATAAAAATTGATTTGTGTCTGTTTAAGATTTTCATTTCTAACCGCTTGAATATTTTCATTATTCGCAACAATAGTTATAGGATTATTATCAGCATATTCTGATACCTTTTTACTTGTTTTATTTGGCAGAATAATATAAGAATATGACTGATTACTAGGCTTTATTCCATGATTAATATATGCTTTAAATGTTCTTGGAGTAGAAGCCTTCTTTTCTTCTGCCCATAAAGAAGGATTATCTTTCTGATATGCATTAGAAACAGTTACTGATGCTTCATTTGGGAAAACATATCCAACTTTATTATTGTAAATCCACTTACTATTTTTAATAGTTTTAGTAGTATCTTGAGAGATAACATCTCCATCCACTAAAACATTATCAGCTTTTGCCTGATTAAGTGTTGTATGGATTTCAACTGATTCACTAGATGTAATACCTGAACCTAATGCTACAATTTCATCATCAAAGAAGAAATATCCTTTCTTTACTTGAGTTCCCTTTTTATCCATTGCATAAGCACAAGCACCATACTGTCCATTCGATACGCCGATAGTATGACTTGTTCCGTTAGTAAAACGTCCTGAATTAGAATAATCCTGTACTAATCTTGCAGCAGTTGTTGTTCCAGGACAATGTGCCCAATCATAAGTTGGATAAACAGCAGTATATTCATCACCATCTACACTAATAGTAGATGATGCTGATGAAGTCCAATAAATTAGTTGACCTTTATTTCCATTAGGCCAGCTTCCTCTCCATTCTCCACCAATGATTTCATTGGAATCCATTTTTATATTAACACCATAATCATTTCTCATGTGAGATGCATAACCTGATCTCCACATATAGTAATTTCCATTTTTACCATTTGTGATCTGTGGGTTTTCAATATTATTCAAAATGTCCTGATACTCTTTAGCATGTATTTTATCAGAAGCAATCATTCTTTTTAATGGCTCAATATACTCAGCTGCATAATTCTTATAACCAACTGAATATTTATATTCACGATAACCTAAATATAGTTCTTGAATATCTCCTCTAATTGTCCAGCTTGTTCCATTAACCATATAATCAGCCATACGATTAATAACATCTTTTCCTAATGAAAATGAAGTATCTCTCAACATATAAATCCAGAAACTCATATCTCTAAATATGGACATTCCATAGCCATTTGAATAAAACTGTTTACCATGCATATAAAAACTGTTGTCTACTTGTACAGCTTCAGATGTTTTATCATCCTTCTGTGTAACTAAACAATAACTCAGATAATTATTGATCATATCATGTAAATGTTCAGAATCTTCTGTCAACAAATAATAATAAAGATAGTTTTGATCAAACCATAGATTATTTTGACCTGTTCCATATTTAACTGGTACTTTTTCTAAAAGCTTCTTTAACATGATATTTTCTGTATCTTCATCTACAACATCTTCTAGAAATAGAGCCATTCTAGAAAAACGAAGCTGTACGCCTACTTGATTTTCCCACCAGTTTGTTGAACAAGGATTTTGTTCAGCCCAATACTTAATAGCTTTCTCTAGTTTGTTTACTACTTCCTGCTTTTTATATAAAGCATTACCTTCTTTACTATAAGATATAGAAATAGCTTGAAGACGATCTAATGCTAGATAAGGAGACCATGCTGCTCCATTTGCAGCATTATTATTTGCCTTATAACTAACATCATCAAAAGAACCATCTTCTTTTATAAGTTTTAGATAATCGGCCGCCTTAGAAACATAACATGTTTCAACTTTAGAACCATCATCAATAGTATCTAAAGATAAGAAATGTTCCTTTAGCCTTCCCTTGATCATACTTATTTCTTCGTTAGATGTTAATCCAAATGTCACTTGCACATTTGATAGTGACATTGTGAATACAACAAACAAAGAAATTATTATTTTTACTACTTTATTCATCATTAACCCTCCTTTTGTAATCGCTTTCTAATTATAGAATGCCATTCATATACTTTAATTTCAATTTGGATTAACTTGAATAATTATTATTTTACTGAATCTCTTTCAATTATTTTAGTAGATAATAATTGAGTCATTTGAACATCGTTTTCACGATGAATACGATCTATAAGTTTATTGACTGCAATTTCTCCCATTAATTCTTTTTGTACTTGAACAGTAGTGAGTTTAGGAATTGTTTTATCACATAGAGGTGTATCATCAAAGCCAGTAATAGCTATTTGATCTGGTACTTTTATATTCATTAAGGTCAAAGCATTCAACAATATAAATGCATTTGAATCATTAGCACATACAAAAACTTCAGGTAATTCACTTTTTTTAAGTAATGATACAATGCTATTAACATCGTTTTCTAATACATATTTCTCTGTTTCATGTAGGATGGAGTATTGATTTATATATGATTCTATATCAGATATAGTATTTCTATTTACTAAAGCTTGTTTATATCCTATAAAACGATCAGAAAAGCTTAAAGAGTATTCTAAATCTCCAAAAAATCCAACTCTTTTATATCCTTTATCAAGAACATATTGGGTGATTAAATACCCTCCCTGTTTATTGTGAGTTAAAACACAATCACATGTATCCCCTAGTGATGTATAATCTACAAGAACTACAGGAATACCTGTATTTTTCAACTGATTTAAATTCTGATCTGATATTTTACCAACCACTAGAATACCAGCTACTTTTCTATCTATAATACAATCCGGAAATTCAAATTGGTTATCTTCAAAATAATTCAAAATAGATATATAACCTAATTCTTTAGCACGTTCAACGATTGAACGTAAGACAATAGAATAAAAATGTCCTGTATTTGCATAATAACTCTGCATAAGAATACAAATATTAGATTTAGAAAAGACTGAAAGATAATGATGTTTTTCATTAATATATCCCATTTTATCAGCTGTTCTTAATATCTTTAAACGCATTGATTCACTTACACCTGGCTTATCATTTAATGCAATCGATACAGCATTAATAGAAATATTCAATTCTTTCGCAATATCTTTCATAGTCACTTTCATGTTCTCACCCCTTGTTTATAGCACTTCCCCATTACTACTTATTACATTCTTATACCATTCAAATGACTTCTTCTTAATTCTTCTCATATCCTTTAAGTCATCATTATCTCTATTCACATAAACAAAACCATATCTCTTCTTCATTTGAGCACGACTGCTTAAGATATCAATAGGACCCCAAGATAAATATCCTCTACAATCTACGCCTTCTTCCACAGCCTTTTTCATCTCTTCAATATGTTTTCTCATATAATCAATACGATAATCATCATTAACAGTTCCATCTACTAATTGATCATCATATCCATAACCATTCTCTACAATATAGATAGGCATTTCATATCTATCATAAAGTTGTCTTAAAGTAATACGTAAACCAATAGGATCTATTGTCCAACCAAATTTAGACATTTCTAAGTAAGGGTTCTTCTTAATAACTACATCTTCTACATTAGTCAAACTCTCTTCACCATAATGACTAATTGTAGACATATAATAGCTAATTGCAAGGGCATCTGTTTTACCCTTCTTAAGTATTTCAAAGTCTCCTTCTTCTATAACTGGCATAGTACCTTCTCGTTTCATATTTGCTAGGAAATAGCTGTTGTAATGTCCTCTCGCAAAAACATCTAGGAATACAAATGCTTCACTTTGAGCTTTCATAGATTCTAGAGTATCTAATGGGTGACATGTTTCAGGATAACTTTGTACAATAGTGGCCATACCTAAAACATAGCCTCCTTTTTGATGAATGTATTCGTTAATCAAACTATGCGCGATTAAAGTGTTATGCATAATTTGATGATCTAGAGTAATAGGGTTTTCTCCTTCAGGACATACAGCACCAAAGAACATCTTTGGACCTTTTTGTAGTATTCCATTCTGTTCATTAAAAATAATCCAGTATTTTACTTTATGACAATAACGATCTACGATCTTCTTACATATTTCCACAAATATATCTACTACTCTTCTACTCGCAAAACCATTGTATTTCTCATATAAGAATACAGGCATTTCAAAGTGATAGAGTGTAGGAATAGGTTCTATACCCCTCTTTAATAGTTCATCAATAAATTCATCATAGAAAGCAAATCCTTCTTCATTATACGTATTCTCATCACTCATAAGTCTAGACCAGTCTAAAGAGAAACGGTATGCATTAAAGCCTAACTCTTTATATAAATCAAAGTCTTCTTTGTATCTATGATAAGCATCAATACCATTTTTAAAGTCTGAGAACTTACCAGTAACTGTTAAGTCACATACTGCAGGGACTTTTCCTCCTTCAGTATATCCACCTTCACTCTGATGAGCAGTGACTGCACCACCCCATAAGAAATCTTTTCTTAGCATCTTTACTAACTCCTTTATGTATATTCTTATTTAATTCTATTAAGACTATACTTGAATTTCAAGGAAGTAACACTTGAAAAGAAATAGTATATATTATTCTAACGCTCATTTAACACTCACGAGTGTTAGAATAGAATATTATCATCCGTTGAATCTGGTATTTCAATCTCTAGAGTCTCTTCTCGAATTCTATAATATTCATCAACAACAGAATCAATAGATTCTCTATCTCCTGCTCTTTCATAACATTTTATAAGTTTAGCCAGTAAATCAAATGTCGTAATTTCATCAACACCGTATTCTCTTAAACTCGCTTCATAATTTCTTTTGGCATACTCCGATGCCTTATCATATTGTTTCCTTTCACTATATGCATCACAAATAGATTCCGCTATCATAATACTGGTAAAATCAGCTTCACCAAATATTTCTTTACATTCATTATAATCTTGTATAAGTTCTTCTAATGTTTTCTTTTCTTTCATTGGTGTATCTCCTTATTCTTTTTTATTTTCTCTTATTGGCAACATTCTGTAAACAGGAATCAAACATAAGGTGTTCTCAAATTTGAACAGCACTGTGATTTTAAGCATTAGTGTTCTCAAATTTGAACACTAATGTAACTCTATGAATTTGTATTCTTAAATCAAACCTAAGAAAATATTATGATATAATTCAAACAGAATAGAGGTGAATATCATGATGGAAAGAAGAGCATATTTAAATCAATTAGTATCGTGGAAAGATCAAGACATAATAAAATTGGTAAATGGAGTTAGACATTGTGGAAAAACTACGATATTAAAAATGTATCAAGAGTATTTATTAAATAGCGGTGTTGATCAATCACAAATCATTTCTATTAACTTTGAAGACCTTAAATATAAAGATTTACTAGATTATCATAAACTCTACCAATATATCAAAGATAGATTAGTAGAAAATAAAATGACATATATCTTCTTAGATGAAATACAGAATGTTCCTTTTTATGGAAAAGTTGTAGATAGCCTTTATGTAAAAGAGAATATTGATATCTATATTGTAAGATCCATCAAGCATCCAATCACACATTTAAACAGTCAATATATAGAAATACATGTTCTTCCTTTATCATTTAAAGAAATATATAAACCTGGAACTGATAAAGAAGAAGCTTTTCAGAAATATATGAAAACTGGTGGTTTCCCCTATATTAATCAAATACAACTAGATAAAGAACAAATTGATATGTATCTAGAAGGAATAAATAATACTGTGATTGTGAAAGATATGGAAGCATTGTGTGAATCATACCTGATATATCCTGTAGAAGTTATGGATATATCAGGCAAGGAAGTATTAAAGTCCAATAAGAAGTTTTATGTTGTAGATTCAGGAATTCAAAATTATATTCTTCCAAAGCAATCTTATGATTTAGGATTCACGATTGAAAATATTGTTTATCTAGAACTTCTAAGAAAAAGATATATTGTAAATATTGGACGAAGTGGACTTGCAATGGTTGATTTTATTGCGAAAAGAAATGATGTCTATACTTATATACAGGTTACTGCATCACTTGTGGATGAAAATACGTTTGATAGAAAGATTCGTCCTCTAGAACTAATAGAAGATAATTATGAGAAAATAATCCTTACTTTAGATAGATATACACTTGGAAATTATGATGGTATTAAGATAATTAATCTCATAGATTGGTTGTTAGAAGAATAGGCTGTGGCGATTAGATTCGCTACAGCCTTTTATTATTGATTAAGAGTCTTTATTTAGCCTTTTGAATTCTTCTATATACTTTCTCAAGAAAGGAACTACTGTATAATCATTATTTCTAATGAAATTTACACTTAATTGATCAAAGATAAACTTCTTAAAGTCATCATCTAACGCACCTTCTAACACTGTTATTCTACGAATATGACAAGCGTTAACAAGAGTAAACTTCATAGGCTCCTTTTTACCAACATAATAGTATAACTTGTTTAGATCTTCTTCATCCTTCAAGATATAAATATGTTGGAACACCTTTACAACATCACTCTTAAGACATGGATTAAGTACTATTCTAGAAGTATCTCTACAATGTTTCACAAATTTTCTTCCAAGAGAAGTAGCTAAGTTCATAAGTGGTGGATTACCAGCTTTTGTTACTCTTCTTGCTACCTCTTGATATTGGTAAGTGTTTTTATTTAAACTCTTTAGTATACGTTCTATTTCTTCTCTGTACTCTTCATTTGTTTCTACAAAAGAATTTAATAAACGTGTTAGTTTACTCTTAGAAATTTCTTTATCTTTCCTGTATGCATTGAGTCTAAAATCAAGTTCTTTCAAATCAGGTAAAACCATCATTTTACTATTACTGATTAAAACCTGATGATTTGGAGTAGAAATCAACAATTCTGGTTCATAAACAGAACTTTTATAATTTGTAAAGACAGATTCATATCTCTGATATAGTTCTGAAGTATCATCCTCAATCTTATAGTAATCCATGCTCCCATCAGGAAATACACTTAAGAGAAAATACTTAGTAATTTTTTTATTACCACAACGTTTAGATTCTCTTGTAACATATTCAACTGGTTTATCCCAATTCCAGTGATATATAGATATACTTCTATTTGCGATATCTCTTTTAATAAGTAATTCCATTAGAATCCTATCCATAATATTATCACTAATATCAACTGTATTATCTCTAGCAATACAAGTCTCATAAGTGATATGTTGGAAGTTTAGATCACTGACATGCTGGTCTGGAATATTATTAGTCTTACAATATTTCTGATTATGGATCAATGCGATATTGAACTGTTTCCCTTTACCATGATGAATATTATCGATACCTCTATCCTTTAATTTAGAAACAATTAACTCAATCATTTTCTTAGATGAATTATTATTCACACAATCAATCAAATGAACACCTATCTCATTATATAGATTTCTTATATAATCCTGGGATAAGAAGTCTGAATATGTATTGGCCATCTGTTCATTATTTAAATCTATAGGATGTAATTGAACATAATCATTAAGATGTAGATCAACATCAATATAAAACTGATGCAACATACCACACTTAGAATTTTCAAACCCCTGAATATCATGAATATCTAGACTATTCACAAAGTCCTCTCTTTGTCTGCGATATACACTTCTTCTCACAAAACACTGATCTGTATTTAATGGTGTAAGGCAACGGCGAAGTACATAACCTTCACTGCTCTTATAATATCTAGGCAGTTTTAGAATATCATTTCTATATCTTTCATTATGTTCTAATACTTTAGATAAACGATGATAAGATTCACCCTCCATATACACCATACATTCCTGCTTACTTGTTTCTGATTCAATCAAACTAATATGATATGCGAGAATACAATCTTTCTTAAATGATTTCTGATTGAAACTGAAATATCTACCTGAGATGTTATTAAACTTCTGAGAAAATTCCATATTAGGCAGCATATTGATCAACAATTGAGATAATTCAGTCGGTGTTATACTTAAAGGATCATTTATATCTAATGTTTCTACAAATGCTCCTTTATCATACTGATTAATATGTGATTGAAGGTCTTCTAAACAGACTCTTCCTTTTTCAAATATAAGATAAACAGGACCTTTATATCTATAAAGCACAGCTAAGACTGGAGATAATTGATCTAGTTTTTCTAAACTTCTTTTCATAACACATTTTTCTTCATCTTTATCACCAGTTTGTATTGGTTGTATTTTATAGAGATCATAATCACGAATAATATGATCATAATGGATTTCAAGCTTTACTTTGTTTGTCTTAATCATCCTTATATTCCTCCAAACACATTCTTATTTTATTAATTGCTTCTCGATTGGCATGGAATCCATCTTCTTCAAGCAAAGAAGGTATTTCAATAATTCTTGGAGATTCAATAATCTTATCTGATTTATTTTCATCAAATATATTAATAATAATTGCCTTTTCTCCACCTATTTCATTAAGTTTATCAATAATTTTCTTATTCATTTTCTCAGCGTTAAAGTTTGAATATCTCCAATGTTTCAAATCGATATAGACTTTTCCATGCTTATAATCAAAGCGTTCATACTCATATGGTTCTAGTTCATCTAGATCAATACCTAATTCCTGCTTGATGATGAAATGACCTACAAATTCACCTAGTCTTCCCTTATAAATATTCTGAAAAAGAACAGGTGATAACATATAATCATTTACTTCAAAGCAAGTCGCATACTCATGCTTAATAAACTCTTCTCTTAAACCTGGATAATTCAACATCTTAGAAAGACGTGCATTTTCTTCACTAACTTCATGTATATACTTGATTCGTTCAGATTCTTCCTTATTTTGTAGTCTGAGTATGACTTCATCTTTAGATTGATTAAAGAAAACATCTGTATATTCAAAATCATTTTCACCTATGAAATAGTATTTATTCATTGGTTCAGATGAATGAACATAATATTCCTTAACTATTTCATCATCTCTATTAGAACAAGTAGGATGTTTTAAACATGTTTCACCTAATTTCTTATAGGATTCTATTTCCTGAGGTCTCCAATCGCCTGATAAAAATTCATAAATATAGAACTTACCATCACTAGATATACGACTTGCTTCATTCTCAACATAATCATATACAGGAACATCTTCTTGTCTTTCTTTTGCATATTCTGCGAGTTTTATTGTTTCTGGTGAAAGTATTTCAGTTTCTAGTATTGATGTATCAAAACTATTCACAATATCTTTTGTGACTAAGATATGAATGACTTTATTCTTATTAAATGATCGAGATAGGCGCCCTATTGCTTGAATGATCTGTTTTGTCTTAAAGAGACGTATACTTCTACATCCTTTAATATCTGTTTTCACCCATTTTACTGTTGGGTCTTTTAACTTCTTGTACCCTGCTGAAATACATTCATCCAATGCATAATGATTAATTTCATTATTCTCATATAAGTTTTTTACTTGAATTATATAACGGAGTAAGTCCGCTTCCTGAAATGCAAATTCTGTATTATAAAGATTACTTACCACATTTGTGATATCTCCTAGGAAGATACCATCAAAATCTTTTTTCTTGTTTCTTCCATCTTTTTTATTTGAGAAATCTGTCAAGTTAATGGTATCTAAGTTTTCAGGTAACTCATATGCCATATTTTGTCCTGCACCAATAGTAGCATATGCAGAGATTACAAAGATTTTCTCTCCGCAATGCAAACGTTCTAGTATATTATCCTTGTCTTTTTCAAAAGTTACACCACTCTTTAATACTTCATAGTTTTTATCTTTTGTTTTAAAGCCACATTCTTCATTAATTGTTTTAAATAATTCATCAAGTATAGATAGCCTAAAATCCCCTTTGTCTCTTGGTAAAGCATTATTTAAGCATAGAAACGATTTAATATCTTCATGCTGGATAAAGTGTCTATATACCTGTGCCATCCTTAAATATCTTTTAGCACAATATGAATCCTTCACACCATTTAAATTAAACATCTTATATAACTTATTTTTAATTTTAGGGTCATCAAATACTAATCCAATCAAAGTCTTTATATCTTTTTCTTGACAATCAAGCACCTCTTCCACCCTTACTTGGATTTCTCCTGTTTCATACTTTCTATTCAAGAAAGAATATGTTTCCTGTATTCTTAGACGATCCTCTTCTTCAATAAGATGAAAATTATCCTCAAGAGTCTCTTTAAGATACTTGAGTGAGTAATTTGATAATACAGAATCAATATTACATGATGCACTGAGTCCTATGACAGTAGCTTTACTCGCTAGTAGAGCCAATATAGATTCTGCACTTTTATTTAAATGTATATAACTAAAAGCAGTATTAAAGCTATTATCTTTCCTATTAGTAAATTCAAATGAGCGAATACCACGATCATAATAGCTGTTCATCTTCTTAAGACGGTTAGATGTTCTATTAACATTCATTACAGGTTGAATATTAATCTCATCTTCAAAATATTTTATATCTGAGTTCGGTATTTTAAGCATTCTATAAATAGAGCGAATAGCCTCTTCATCAGTAATATAATCTTCTTCTTGAACTTTTGAGTTTCTTATCTTCTTATAATTTGAAGCCAGTTTATTAACATATCGTTTAACAGAAACTAAGAAACTGCTCATATCTCGAATAACTGAATATAAATTATACGCTTCACCTATATTCTGAGGTAGATCATCTCTCTTGTTTTCTATCTTAATTGTCATTTGATTATCATTCTTATCATAATAAATATAAGCATTTTTCTTAGAATTATTTTCAAAGTTTGCATGAAATGTTGAGTCACTCATCAAAAAGTTACGTTGTTTTATTTCATCGCAGTAATAAGATAGTTCATCATGATAGTTGTTTCGAATGACCATTGCTTTATTGATAATATCATTAAGCTGTTTATCATTGTCTGGTATTAAACCCTTTACCTTATTGGATGTATTACCCTGCCATTGGATAAATGGACTCGTTATACGATGAACCAAAGGAATAAGATCAATGGTAGACTTCAAACTATTCTCAATAATAATGTTGTTAATTTCATTTTTAGTTGCATCTACTTCATCTATAAACAAAACACTATTATCAATAATATTTGATTCAGAAAATTTATAATCCCCCATATAAATAGGATCTATAGTTGTAAAAAAACGTTTCACAGACATACAGATAACCTTATAATCTTCCACAAACATTGCAGGATATAACGTACCTAGCCACTGATATTTTGACTTAATCATTTCTTTTCTTTCTTCCATAGAATGATTTTTGATATCTGTACTCATTATTACTTTTTTTATTTCTTTTCTAAACTTACCATCAGCTTCCGCAAGATTTTTCTGTGAATCTTGAAGCAGTTTCATTCCGATGCGTCCGGTTTTTAATTCATTTTGAAAATGTTTATAAATATTCAATCTCATCTCTAAATTTTTATAGGAATCTAAAGCTTGAAATTCATTTGGAATGCGTGTTTCATAAAAATGATGTACAATATTATCTACAATACTTTCTACACGTAATACATTCGCTTTATACTCATCTTCACCTAATGCATCTTTTAAATCTTCCATTGGCAAGTTATTCAAATTATTTGTGATAAATATAAAGTGTTTATCAAACTTCTTGTAATTGTTTTTCATCAGTTGTACTGCACTATAGGATTTTGCAGAACCTGTAGGAGTATTCACAAAATACAGTCCGTTACTTCTTTGATCAAATATTTTTTCTAATAGTTCTTTCACAAGTTTTACCCCTTTAATTTATAGAATTCTTCTGTTCCTTTTTTCTCTATTAATTCACATTGTGACTTTATTGTATTTACTGTTTTCTCTACTTCTCTCCTAGATAACTTCATATTTGATTTTAAGTAGCCTTTCATTCTAGAAATTCCTATAATATTATTTCCATTATTCAGCTTAATAAGTTTTTTCATTATTTGATTCATTTCATCCTTCTCTGGTTCTGTCTTATTTGGAGTAGATTTTATTAAAGGTTTTCTAAACAAATAATCAGTTTGTCTTCTTAATAATTCTTTACTTGTTAATGAGGGTTCTCTAAGTATTATCGGATATCCATGAGCCTTCAAATCCATCATCATCTCATAATAATCAATATCATTAGATACCAGTATGATTTGCTTTGGATTGTACTTACCAAAAATATAGCCAATATACATAGAAATTCTATTATCCACAAAGTTTGTTCCTACATTCTTAGTTTCTACTATTGTAATATCATACTCTTCCAACATACTCTTATATTTTTGTGCTGATTTTGTAGTGACAGATCCACAGAATAAGTAATAAACATACTCTTTGTCTAGCACGTCTGTAGGAATACCTTGATAGTTTTCAAAATCAACTATGACTACAATCTTAAAGTCCAAAGTTCTCTCTATTATTTCTGAGTGTTTCTTATTCTGTGAAATAGTACTTTTATCATATAATGCATCAATAAGTTTATTTTGTTGTTCAATCATAATGAGTGCCTCCCTCTCTAATACTATTCTATCTTTTTTTGAAAATAAAAATTTTAGTTAGCCTCTGACAACGGCGAATAAAAGGTATTTAATTATAATGTATAAAAATATAAAAAGCAGTACGGTTCATAGGTGTTCTTATGAACTGTACTGCCTTATTATTTAGATATCTCTCAGACCAATATTAAGTATTATGATCTTTTCTTTCTCTTAAGTAACATAGCACCTGCTACTGTCATCATAGAGATCCAGCTTGCAATTGATGTTGCATCACCTGTCTTAGCTGGTTTCTTATCCTGAGTAGGATCTTTAGGTGTGTCTTTTCCTGTTTCAGGATCTTTTGGAGTTTCCTTATCTACTTCATTAAGTCCAATTACTTTTACAGTAAAGTCATGACTTGCAGTCTTTCCTTCTGCATCAGTTACAGTAATAGTAACGATGACATCTGCATCCTTCTTAGGAGTAGTTACTTTACCATCTAATGAGATAATACCTTCAGGACTTACCTTAGTAATAGTAATACTATAGCCTTCTGGTACTTCAGGAAGTACAAACTGTGTCTGTCCCTTAGCAACAACTGACTGTACTTTATTACCTGCAAGTAAATCATCTAGGATATCCTGTGATGATGGTTTAGCTGGAGTAACTTTAACCTTCTTGAAGTTTGCTTTTAGAGTAGTGTTTGTAGTTGCTTCAAATGTATATGGGTTAGAAGTACTTACTTCTCTTCCATTTTCATCAGTCCAGCTCACAAATTCATAACCTTTATTTGCCTTAGCTGTTACAGTCACATTTGAACCTTCTTCATAAATACCATCTTCTTTATCCATAGAGACAGTACCCATGTTCTGATCACTATCTACTACAACTGTATACTTCTTATTTTCAACAGTTACTTTTACAACTACTTTTAAGCCATCTGGGTTTACAACACCTTCTGGTAATGTAAGAGTACCTTCTAATACATATGTACCACATTCATTAGCCTTATAAGATGCTTTATTCCATGTTACATCTACTTCTTCTGTTTCATTGTTTTCTAATGTAATAGATACTTTGTTTGGTAAATTTAATGAATCAAATGAAGTACCTTTTACTACAGTAAGATCATCTAGCTTCTGAATATCTGTAATCTTTACATCTGCTTCAGAAGACTTTTCAAACTTCGCAATTAAAGCTGTATTACACTTAACATTGAATGCGTATTCTGCTTTATCAGATACTTTTTCACCATTAGGACGATACCATCCCTTAAATACATAACCTCTATTAGGTGTTGCAGTAATAGTTGCAGACTGACCTGCTTTAACTTCCTGACCACCACTTACTTTACCACCTTTTTCTGCTTCTACATAAACAGTATAAGTGTTATTAGTCACTTCTTTATTCGCAATATTGAATTCAGAGATAGCAACCCAGCCATCATTTGACTCAGAAGCAACAAACTTGAATCCATAAACATTCTGTTTATCAAAAGTAAATGTTTTTTCTGACTTGTTAGCATCAAATGTCTGGTCCTTAGCCACTTCTACCCATTCACCATTCTCTTCAGTCTGGATATAAAGTGATGCTTTAGTGACCTGACCACTGTTAGAATCCTGACGTGGTGTGAATGATATCTGGTTGATTTCATAAGCCTTATCAAATTTTACTTCTGACCAGATACTTCCATCAGCACCCTTACCAGTTCCAGCTGCACCTGAAGTTGTTGGAACCTTATCTTTTGTAGCCTGAGACCAGTCTGAATGCCAGATTGTAGAAGGTTTATTATCAAATGCCATACCGATAATACCTTCATTATTTCCACCATGTGAAGTTGGTGTTTCTGATTCTGCTCTTCCAGTCCAAGCAGTCTTATTATAAAGATCTACTTCTGGTGCTTTTTCAGATACAACAACATTATCAATAACTGCAGACACTGTTTCTGTCTTAGAACCAATTCTTTCTAGTGGTAAAGCAAATGTTGAATGAGTGATATTGTCTTTCTTCACCATATCATTATGAATGAATTTACCTTTTGCATCACATACATATTCACCATTGACATATAAACTTGTCTTCTGCTGAGCTGTAGTAATCTCAATGTTTACACTCTTACCTACTGGTAATTCATAATCAAAATAATAGTTATAAAGTTCTCTTGTGAATCCTAACTTACCATCTTCCATGATTCTAATATCATGTGTTCCATAAGCGGCATCAGATTCAAATAGGATATCTCCTGGTTTTGCAGGTTTCTTTAACTTAATATCAAATGATAATTTATTACCATTACCAAGTTCTTTAATTGGAGAAGTGACATAACTTACACCATCTTTTAATACTAATGCATTATCCTTGATTTCAGTATTCTTTCCTTCTTTAAGGTCACGTTTGTTTTCAGAACTATCCTTTAAACCGTTATTGAAATCATAGCTTTCATAGTTTTCACCCTTTTTATTTTCTTTGTAATAAGGGTTTGTATTAGGTCCTGTTCCTTTATCCTGAGCCACTTTAGCAAGAGCATCAGCACTGCCTTTTTCCTTACCAGTCGCAGCCCATGTCTTTTCTGCATAGAATGGTAATGCATCAAAGAAACGCCAGTATAAATCAGATTCACTTAAACCTGATGCACTCTTATCGATGTTATCACTCCATAATGCGAATGCAGCACCTAACATCTGATCATCACCAGCAGGAACATACTTATAAGCGCCACCTCTGACTCTTACTTTATTTGCTTCAAACTGATTGAAAATTCTATTTACGTTTAATAAATCTCCATAGGCATTGGCACGTCCTTTGTTTCCATTTGGAACCATATAACCAAAGTCATCAATTGTATTAATAAGCTTATAACCCATATCATACATTTCAATACCATCTGCCCAGTCAGCTGACCAAAGGTTCATTTCTACATTGTCAATAGCTTCTCTCTTAATCTGAGTCACTGGATTATCTTTGATCCAAGTTAAACCACCCCACATACGTACTGTATTTGTTTCTTTTAGGTGAGGAACTAAATCATTAACGAATCCACGATATGCTGTATAGTTTGATAAGAATTCATCTGCACCAATATGTACAGTTGTTTCTCCATCAAATACTGGATTAGCACCTTTTGTATAATCATCAAAGATTTCTTTGATCTTATCTTTTGTTTCTTTCTTAGAGACATCAAGATGGTCAATAAGTGGTCTATTTCTATTTAATGGTGATACCTTGTTCTGAACCATCAATTCTGGCCATACTTTAGTAAATGAAGTTGCATGGGCAGGAACATCAATTTCAGGTACTACCTTCATACCAAGGGCTCTTTCACCCTGGATGAATTCTCTGAAGTCCTTCTTAGAAATAGAATAGTCTTTTGCAGTAGGTGTTTCACCTTTATCGTTAGATAATCCTGATTCTAGACGGAATGCTTCATAGGCTTTAAATGCTTCATTTTCATTATCACCTTTACCATACTGTTCTAAGAAGATATAGTTATCAGATAAATGAGTCTGTAAGTCATTCATCTTATAGTAACGCATTGTTCTTGCAACTTCCTTCATCATATCTAATGAAACTGGTTTACGTGCTACATCGAATAAGAATCCACGTGTCTTGAAACGAGGATAGTCACGCATTTTACCAATCTTGTAGCCTTCATTGTCTTCTTTATACATCTGAAGGATTGTCTGCATACCATACATGTTACCTGTTGTATGAACAGAAGCAACATTGATACGGTCTTTCTGGATATCCATTGTATATCCTTCATCACCTAGAAGAGTATCTGGTGCTTTTAATTCAAAGTTGAATGCATTAGCCTGAGAAGCACCTTTTTTCACTGTAAGGTTAATACCTGTGAAATCTTTATAATCACGTACAAATTCATCTACAACAGCTTTTAACTTATCATCTGTATAAGTCACTGTCTTTAATGAGTTAACAGAAATCTTTTCTGTTGAGTTTGAATGCCATTCCTGGATTTCTGGAATAACAGTAGGTTTCGCATTCTTACCTGTCACTTGTTCATTCATGCCTTTTACAACATAGTCAACATCTGCAGTCTTCTTTTCTTTTCCTGTAGAAGTTTCTGTAACTACATAAGAGACTTTCACATTCTTGTCAACTAATGGATGGACAATCTTACCATCAGCACCAATGATCTGTTCAAGGTCTGCACCATTGATTCTTACAGTAAATCCTTCTGGTACAGCTGGCATATCTAATGTATTCACACTTGCTTCAATTGTCTTACTCTGAGATTCAATAGAAGAGACAACAGAGTTTAGAGTTGCTTTCTGTGCTGTTTGTTCATTAGAATACACTTCCATTTCAGCAATACTTACGTTATTCCATGATGCTGCTTCAGCAACAAAGTTACAAAGCTTTAATTCTTTTGCTTCAATAGGTTCATTGAACTTAACAACAACTTCATTATTATAACCGTCACCCTTTTTGGTATTAGTAAAGCTCTTTGCAAGTTTTTCTACACCATCTTTATCTTTGTATTTAATATCAAAGCTTTTTACGTTAGATGGCATTGGAGCAACATCTCTTTCAAAGAAATGAATCTTAAGTTCCTTAACGAGAGTCAATCCAGCAAATTTAGTATTTAACCAGATATTAGTAGTTGGAGTTTCATAATCACTTGCCCAGCGGTTTGCTTTTTCTGTGCTTCCATCTTTTACTTTATCTGGACTAAGTGTATTAGCTTCACTACTTGATGCAGTGACTGTAGCGTTTGCCATATGGTTCTTATTAGGCGTAGCATCTGCTTTTTCTACAATCTTACTATAGACTTCAATTTCATTGATTCCGACATTTTTCCAGTTGATTGTACCTCCATCTGCAGAAAGTACAGTTACCTTTACTTTAGTGGCTTGATGATCTTTATCTAACTGAATGATTTCATTCTGTTTTGCCTTAGTAGTCTTTCTATATACTTCTTTATATTGTCCGTTTTCTTCTAATTCTACTTTATAGCCTAGAATATTCTGTGCATCATCCGTTCTTTCGAAATTGATATTAATCTGACGTACTGTCTTTTCTCCACCTAGATTAATTTCAATCCATTCATTGTCTGCCTTATTCTGTGCTGTTCCCCAGCGAGTCTTAATATCACCATCTACTGCTTTGTCTGGTGATGTGCTGATTACTTCATAACTACTTGCATTAACAGTACATCCTTTAGCAAGATTTAAGTTTTCTACAGCATAGACTGGTCTTACATCAACAAATGCAGCATTCGCAATCATGACAGTTGCAACTAATCCAATAACACCTTGTTTCTTGTTCATTATCCCTTTTCCTTTCTTTTCTATATAGGACCAACAAAAAAGACCAAAGTACCCCTCTAAAAAAGAAGGTTTACTTTGGTCTTGCCTAATTCAATAGTAACAATCCTATACGTTTTTCATCATGTGAAATGATAGCACTTTCAATGTACTTATTCAAGTATTTTTTTATAAAATTATCTTGCGTCTGCTAAATTACTATTAAAATACTGTATTGATAGAATATGCACTTTATCGAGGAGTATAATTATATATATAAATTATATACACAAGGAGGATTGAATTGTTATGGAATTAGGTTTAAAAGATCGAGTCGTAATCGTAACAGGAGCCGCTTCTGGTATTGGTAAAGCTATTGCTGAAGCATATGCAAAAGAAGGAACAAAACTTGCATTAGCTGATTTAAATCTAGAGGGGTTGAATGCTTTAAAGACTGAACTAAAGAATAATGAAGTTTATATTGAAAAAGTAGATGTTACAGACGAAAAGAACTGCAAAGATTTTATTGAAAATGTTGCTGAACATTTTGGAAAGATTGATGTTCTATGTAATAATGCAGGAACAGCTTTAATGGGTGATATTGCAACATTCCCTGAAGAAACATTCAGAAAACATGCAGAACTTATGATGTATGCACCAGTGAGATTAACTAATTTATGTATTCCTCATTTTAAGAAAAATGGCTGGGGAAGTGTTGTAAATACAGCTTCCATCTTTGGTAAACAGCCTGGAGGATTAATTAGTTATGATACTATTAAGGCTGCTGATATTATGATTACTAAAGATTATTCAAATTATTGTGCAGCATTTAATGTAAATGTAAATGCTGTGTGTCCTGGCCCTGTAGATACACCGTTATGGCATGCAGAAGGACAGTTAGGTGATCAATTAGCAGCTGCTACTGGTATGAGTCGTGATGAATCTATTGATTGGTTTGCTAAGACAAATATACCAATGGGTAGATATGCTAAACCTGAAGAAATTGCATCAGCTGCTGTATTCTTATCTAGTGAACCAGCACATTATATTACTGGTGTTGCTTTAAATGTTGATGGTGGCATGGTAAAGTGCATATAATCAACTAATAATCTATAATAACTATTGGTATTTAAACATATGGTGAAAGAATATGTCTTTTTGATAATCTGAATTGATTTTTTATTAACTTTCACATAGAATGACATATGTAAATGGCACTCGGTGCGGAAGAAAACTCACGATTTATTGTCGTGAGTTTTTTCTTTGAGTAAGATTCTATTCATTTAAGTATTCATAGAGCACTTTGAAATATTGCTCATAATCCTGATACTCCGCTAAGCCTGAAACTTGACCATCACCTGCTTCAATAATTTTCCATGAACCATCTTCTAATTCAGCATAGTCAACAGTATAATATCCACTTTCCAGATGACTATACTTTTCTAATAATTGTTGAGGTGGTAATAATGCATTTATAGATTGTCCTGAATTTCTAGTAATAGTTGCTATTTTATTGTTTATATAAAAGACTCTGTATTCATTGGTGTGGTCACCATAATGCTTTAGGTTAAGATATTCCTTAATACATATTCCACCAGTTAACAGATTACCACGATACTTATAAAAGACTTCCATCCATTGATTAAATTCTTCCTGTGTAATATCTTTGTCAAAATATTTAGGAAACTCTGTACCCTTTACAGATTTAACATAGTCTTTAACCATAAATCTGCCCATAGTATGTTTAATACTATCAACATTAATCTGAGTATAAAGAGGATATATTTCCATTTTTGCAGTATCCTGTTTTAATAGTTCATATACATTGGGGAAAACATGCATTAATTCATATTCTTTTGGAGTTGTTATTAAACGGATATTGTTTTCTAGAAGACGTTGATAAAACCTTTCATACTTTTCTGGATTCATCATATATCCTCGATATACTGCAGTTCTTTCTACTTGAGGTATATCTTTAATAACTAATTGATCTTCTTCAAACCACTTATCATATCCAAATAGTATCACATCAAATAATCCTGTTGCTTTTACTGCATCATATTCAGCCTGTAAATCTTCATCCACCTTTGAGACATTAAAATAACTAGATGGGAATAATATTAAATCAACCATATAAACCTCCTTCAAAATGTTTTACGTTCTTATACATCAATATCTTATTCTAATTCTCCATATTCATTGATGTATTCTTCACAGCTTCCTCTATTTATTTTACAGCAACATTCTTGCCATCTGCATCCAATGTTTTCAGTCTTTCAAGCCATCGTACAATCGTACCATCTTTTAAGAATGCGAGTATTGTCCCATCACAAAATCTTTCTGCGCGTATAGCACCATAAATCAAAGCAACAACACATTTAGCGTCTAAATCGTCAACCACTGCTGTTTCCATTGATTGCGCATTCCATTTGATACCATTTTCTTCAAGGACTTTTTGATAACTATATAATCCTACCTCTTCATACTTATCTACAAATGAAAATACATCATCAATAAAATGGTCAACAACAGATGAATAATTCACAAAAGGGAACTGAAGTGGATGTTCTGGTGTTCCATCATTTTTCTTGTCAATAATCCATGTACCAAATTCTGCTCCTGTGAACTCATCTAAATATTTAGTTAAACTTTCATACATATAAATCACATCTCTCTTTCTTTAATTCAGTTTCTTGTTACTTATGTAACAGTAGTTTTCTATAAGAAACAAATTTTAATAACACATCATAGTTGTATTACATACAGACAAATAATCCATATTGCATTTTGAGAAGTTTTAGATATTTCAAACCAATCAATTAAATATCGTATTTCATTAGAAAAATCATTTCTTCAAAAGAATACTAACTCACAGGTTCTTTATCCATAAGAATCAAATCATCTAAATACTCTCTTACTTCCATTTGTAAGTTACGTATTTCTTTTACTTTATCTTTTAGAGAAAACATGTATTCCTGCATAGCTTCTAAATAATGTTGTTCCGCTAAATTGAAAGTCTTAAGAGCAAAGTTCAATGTCTCTAATGTCTTTGGTCTTAATAAGTATACTTTACCTAATCGTTCATATATTTCTGCTTTTGTTTCGCTGGATGAATCCACTTCATCAGCAACTTCTAAAGCATGAAAATACAAATCATTAGCTTCTGGTATATCTTTATCCACATAGTATCCATTCAAATACATATCACCTAAAAGATACAAAGAGCGTGCACTGTTATCTGTCAAAGCACTTTGGATAAGACAGAAGAAGGCTTTTTCAAAATTTTGTTCTGTTCCTCTACCGTAGAAATAACATTCACCTAATAGTACAGTTGAAGGTCCTATATGCTTTTTTTTTGAAAAATAGTTAAATGCCTTTTCATAATTCACATTATTAAATCTTTCAAAATAATATAAACAACCTAAATAATATGAAGCCCATGGATCTTTTATAGAATAATATCCATCACGTAGTGCTTTATCAATAAAGTTGAATATATCATTATCCATTAAATGATTCTTATCTGCTTCCATAAGTTCTTTCGCAAGTTCTTTAGGTGGTATAGTAATTTCCCTCTTTTCATCATTAAGATAGAGATATAGTATATGTGCTGTTTCAGGACATGCACTATGATTATAAATTGCACGATCCAATCTCTCATAGGCTACATCTGGAGTCATAAGCCATTCTTTTTCCACATTAATCATCTCCTATCAATAATCTTCATCTACTTCATCAAAACCATCATCTACACCTTGTCTATAAGAAGGATCAGTACGGTATCTATCATGATCATAATCACCATCATCTACTGCTGAATTATAACCATCATTATAAGTATTAGAAGATCCAGGTAATTCAATACTTGGGTAATAATTCTTAGGTTCTGATGGAGTGTAATTATAATAGCTTGATTCAGGTTTATTTCGTTCATATACTACTTTGTCATCAATTGTGAGCCTATCAACATCAGTCTCGTTTTCTATCATATACTTATGCTTGTTACCAGATAATTCCATTACAAAATCATCATCTTGCAATGACACTCTTCTTCCATCTGATTGAAAAGGTTCACCAAACCAATATATTTTAGAACGATTTTCATAATATTCATTCTTTTTCTCATGAACCTCTAGCATCATATTTAATAATTCTTTTGCACCACGCTTGGATTTAATAGCTGAATCATAATAATCATCAATTACCTGACTAGAATAAGTAACGTATAGTTCATATTCAGGTACATGAAATGTTTTGCTGTATTCAGTATAGGAACAACGATCCACAGTAACAGTTATATCTGGAAGATCACTTGTTTGAATATATTCCTCTATTTCTGGTACATATTTTTTTTGAAACTTTTTTGCGACTTCTGTATTCTTCCAGCTATATAATAGATAATAATGTGTTGGACCATCTATAAGATCTGCGACAAATGTTCCTACCCCTGTTATTATTGTATAAAGGAAAGCAAATATTACATAAAAAATAATTATGGCTACAATAACATCTGCCTTTTTCATCTTTTTCATATAATTAATATTCCCTTCTTGATGTCTCTTCTTTCTATAGTTCTATTGTAGTCTATTTTAATAAGAAATGTATTGAGTTAGGGTTCTACAATACCTTTTATGAGGGGTTAATAGAAATAATTTATATTTTAAAAAGAACGGGTGTTAACCGTTCTAGGAATTTACATATAAACCAATTAGTTGATCAATCTTGTCGGAATTATTGGTCAAGCATATCGGAACGCATGGTCAACCTAGTTGGAATGAATGATTAATGTCTATTAACCCATTGAAGAAAGGAATGTTAGCAATAACATCTTGTTCATTGATTGTAAGCAAATAAGGAACTCTATCCCCAAAACTTTCAAAACATACATGGGCATAATTTACAAAGTCCTCTATACAACGTCTAGAAACAAAACCTTTATATTGATCAATTAAACCCTGAGGTAAATCAAAATGAAACAAATTAACAATAGGTACTATGTCATTACGAATTAATTCATTAATAACATCGTTATAGAAATCAATTCCCTTCTGGTTTATTTTCCCATTTCCTTCAGGAAAGATTCTAGCCCATGAGATAGAGAAACGGAAACTCTTTAAGCCACATTTCTTTCATTAGCTTTATATCTTCATGGTAATGATGATAGAAGTCTGATGCTATACTTGTGTCAGCTGTATGAAGTCTGTTTTTTACTTCTTCACATCTTTTGTCTGCAACTGTTAGACCTTTATCATCTTCTGTTTTAGCACCTTCTGCTTGAAAAGCACTGATACTTGCTCCCCACAATAAATTCTTTGGAAAACTCATATTATCACCTCACAAACATAATAGCATTTTCTATATTAGTCTACTCATCAGATTATGATGAGTAGGGATATGGTAATAAACAAAAAATCCTAGCTGTACTTTATTTGAGCATAATAAAGGAGATAGCTTTCGCTACCTCCTAGGCTTCTCCACTATTGACACGGAGTTAAGATGAGCTCTCTTTATTCAGAATAAATTATTTTCTAGTCTAGAATTTTATCTTATTT
Source organism: Catenibacterium sp. AM22-6LB (assembly GCF_003435615.1). Taxonomy (NCBI): domain Bacteria; kingdom Bacillati; phylum Bacillota; class Erysipelotrichia; order Erysipelotrichales; family Coprobacillaceae; genus Catenibacterium; species Catenibacterium sp. AM22-6LB. The sequence continues at coordinate 12,258 of NZ_QTUM01000004.1, read as the reverse complement.
TATTTTACTTCCAAATCAAATTTGAAATCTTTTAAGTCAATATCCCAATTATCAGTTGAACCATCAATTATTATTGTAAAATTGCTTTGATCCATAGCTGGAAAAGTTAAAATTCCTTTAGATGTAATTCCCGGTTTCAATTCACTACTAAGTTCTTCATAGCCAGCATCATAATTAGAATCATACTCATATTGTTTACCATTTTGAGTTGCAACTGCACTATAAGTATATATAGAAAAGTCATCGGATGCATTATTAGATGCAGTTACGTATACTCTTGTTTCTTTTTTTGCAAATTCAACTTTAGTAATTTCAATTTTATAACCACTTTGATTGATAACTTTATCAGAATATTTAACTTGCTTTATAGTTGGTCTTGCAACATCTAAATAAGTACTTTTTTGTAATTTTGTTGACATAATTTTTGGTGCTGAAACATCACCTCCTAAAGCGTTTGAATATTCACTAGTTCCTAATATGTAGCCAGTAACTTTAATAAAGTCGTCATTTTTAATATCTGTTTTTCCTTGATAATAAATCAAAGTATTATCATCTGAATTATCAACATCTGCATTTATCTGAAGAAGTGTTATACCATCCTCTGTTTTTTTGTTAAAAACTTTACCACTAATATCAATAAATTGTCCTTTATACTTTTCAGCATCTGAATAAATATCATTAATACTTTCCTTATTGATATAAACTGGCTTATTATCTTTGTCATATATTGGTTCAACCTCAGAATCTTTATTGCCAAAAACACTAAATGAAATAATAAGAACTAAAATAATACCCACAAAAATTATTATCTTTTTTAAGGATATTGTGAATTTTCCTACCTTTATTTCCTTTCTAAAATTTACACTTTCTTTTACTTTACTCATAAACTAAAACTCCTTTCAATCCCATTATATCATATTTTGTCATATAGAATAGCAACTCTTCGAATAAAAATTACGAAAATTCCGAATTAGTTAGCTTTATATTGACACTATTACCTCCACTATTGACACGAAGCCAGCAAACAGTGCTTTTAATTATTTGCACTGTCTACCGGGAGGTCATCATATCACTTAAGCGTTCTTGACATTTAATTCTTATCTACCAAATGCACTCAATATAGCATCTAAACTATAAGGCTTCGCATATTTCAAATATGCCTCACTGAGATAAACTATATCCTTACTACTTGGCTGTTTCAACATAGAAGGATATATCACAATCTCTTTTCTATTGTTGTTATGTGTTATATAAATCTGATCACCATCAAACTCAATAAAATAATGCATTTCTCTTAGAATATCTACTAGAGGTGTAATTAATCGAATCTGTTTTTCTTTTGATATTCTCGTATGTAGTTCTGCCTTTTGAGCCCAGTTCAATAAATCTAAAGCTGCAAAACGATCAAGAATACCATGTACAAACTGATTTCTATAATGCTTCAAGCAGTTATAACATGCACTTTCACAATGACATCCATTTAATATTTCTCTTACTTTATCAAGTAACTTATCAATATTATTTGCTGCATTGATTGCATAACCTGCACCACTAGATAAGCTATCATATAGATAAATATCAATAAATGAGCCTTTCTTGTTCTGTCTATATCTATAACCTGTTACTAATTCTGTAAATTCTACATCAAGTTCTCTACAAGCTGCTAAACGGAATGCTTCAGCGAGTGACTGTGAGGCTCTATTTAACCAAATATTATCTCTCTTTGTATTGATTTTTTCACAATCAAGTTCTATTTCAAGTACAAGCATATCAGTTACAAAGTCATATCCAAGATTGATATTCATCGCATTTGTATGACGGCATCCTGTTCTTGCAAACTTATTATAATAAGGTCTACGGACTACCTTTAATACATCACTTGTATCACCAGGCATAGCAGCACCACAATCAGGACAAATCATAAATCCATGATTCGAATAACCATGATTCAACATAATAATACGCTGATTTGTACGTGATGCTATTTTTGTATTCTTATATCCCTTAATAAGTTTGATATCTTCTGCCTTAGGTAAAGTAGAATATAAAGGCTGTTGTACTGTTGTGTATTCTTCTGATAACTGTGCGTTAGGAATATCTCTGGCATCCTTAGGCGCAAAACCCCAAGGCTTAACCATATTTCTTCCTTCTTTTAGTTCATCACTACCACAGAAAGGGCATGTATCATAATCTTCATCTTCAAGTCCAAACCATCCACATTCAGGACAAGTTAGAATCTTTTTAACATAGTTAGAATCCTGCATATAAGACTGTGCGGGTATAGAAGCCTTACCCTTCTTTCTATCACTTCCAGGTACATATAATCCACCTATCTGGTATGTAAGTTTATCAACTACAATACCTCTTCCAGGTGCATACTCACCTATCGCAACATCTAAGCCTCTATCTACTTGGTATTTTACGATACCATCACCATTAGTGATATATGTACTGACAACGTTCTTAGGGAAAGAGTAAGTAGGAATAATACCTTCCTCATATAAAGCATCTAATAATACTTTTGCATCTTTTTCTTCTGTACCATCATCTCTTACTCCAAATAGTTCTGGGTGTTCAATAAGCTTATGCTTAATACCTTCTAATGACTTCTCAAGATCAGATATAAATACTTCTTTATCAAAGTGAGCTGTTTTAGGTAATAATACAGAATCAGCTTTGAAATCAAAATCATGTATAAAATCAATAAATAAGTCTAGATATTCTATAACGAATGTATTTGCAGTTAGAGTATCTAGACTGCTTTTATACTTCCTTAAGAACTCTTCAAACAGAATAATACTTAAATGTCTTTGAATAAGCTTTTCACTCTGTACATCAATCCAAGGCGTTCTAGGATCACCTCTAAACATAGGCACAGGGTTATTAAAATAGAGAGTATCATAAGGACCGTTTTCACAATAAGTGACTATTGTAGATAAGCTGGATCCTCTTCGACCTGCACGCCCTGCTCTTTGTTGATAATTTTCACGCATTGGTGGTATATTTCTTAAACCTACTGCAACCAATGAACCAATATCAATACCTACTTCCATAGTTGTAGTACTACTTAGAATATCAACAGGTCTTTCTCCATCATGTATAATATCCTGGAATCTTAATTCATACTGTTCTGTTTTAGACCATAAATCATCTCTCTGGTCCTTATGAGACAGCTGTGCAGTATGCTCTTCTGTATCGATAACACTAATTCTTTTACCATCAATTGCTTCACTAATAGGATTTCTCCAGAAATCAAATGCCTGAAGTTCTTTTTTACTTATTTCATGAATATGATCTGATCCACAGACAGGGCATCTCCCTTTTATAGAATAAGGTGTAACATCTGCACATTGATCACATCTATACCATTTGTGATTCATATCAAAGCGAGGTTTGACACGTGTTAATTCATAATATTGTCTTCCTGTATTATCCTGTCCATTATCTAAGAATTCATCAGTCAATACCTTCTTCCAGATCTCCATTTCCTTCGAATCCTTAGACCATCCCATAATATCCTGAATAACAGTAGAGAATGTCCAATCTTGAGGAATACCATAACCATTGTAGTTAATACGTACTTCTAGTCTTATATCATCTGGTATTGTTTGACCTAAAGGCATGTATAAATCATTCATATTTAATACCCATGCATTAAATACTTCTAAGAATAATTCATCTTCTACTTCAATACCTTCTTCTTCCAAATCTTCTACTGCATCATATAACTGTTCTTCTGTTGGTTCTATCCATGATGTTGCATAGTCATAGAGTGTATTATATCCACCTGAATACATCTGAAGCAGTATCTTCTTCATTCCTTTAGGAGAGTTCTGCATAGTGAGTTTTGGTGAATAGCTTCTTCCTCTTTTTTGAGTTCTAGAATAACTCCTTAGTACTGATTTACAGTCATTCCAGAATTTTATTTGATCTTCGTTATGGAATATCTGTATGTTTCTTTTTGCAGCAACTAAGCAGAAGAAATCATAGATAGCATCCATATTAAACTCTTTGTCTGATTTCTCCATTTCACTAACTGCAAGAACAAACAATTGTCTAGCAGCTGCAATATCAGATGTTTCAGACATATCTCTTGCAAGTTTAGCAGCACGTTGACGGCTATCTGAGAATAATAAAACCTTTCTTCCTTCATTAGGCATATTGACTGGATCCTTGTCTTTTCCTGCAACCGCAGGCTGTGCTTCAAATTGTGCCTTAATAAGGTTATAGAAAGACTGATTACCTCGTGTACTAAAGGATGTTAACTGAGCTTGATGGAAACTATGTCTACAGTGAGGACATGTAGGGAATGTAATGATTCCTGGTCTACCTTTTTGTGAATAGTTACAATAATATAGTTTTCTAATATCCTTTTTGTCTGCTTGAGAATCATCCTGGAAATAAATAAATCCATTCTTTGTGTCTAAATAACAAGGCTGTATTTTGTTTTTTCCCTGTTTAGCTGGTAATTCATAATCATCAGTTGGAATGTATAAATGAAGTTCCTTCATTCGATTATCTAACAACTGTCCTGGATATCTCCATAGAAAGGCTCTTTCTTTGTTTAAATCATCTTCTAGAATATATCCCTTAAAGAATAAAGCACCACATCGTCTATCATTATATAATTCATAAACAACTGAACCACATTCAGGGCAAATAAGTTTTCCATCAAATAAAGATAGATGTCCAAGTGTTAATCCACCTGCTTGATGACTATGTTTGCAATGTTCATTAGAACAGGCATATATACCATTAATACCTCTAAACAACATATGCATTCTTGCAGGGAACAATACAGCCCCCTTTTCATCCTTAGCAAGTGGAGCAATGGCTAGAAGAACACCCACTGCATTTAATGCATCATTATTCTTTAAGTCAGGAAAAATACTTATGGCCAATTCACTTAAAGAAACAGCAGTTCCTCGACATTGATTCATGAGCTTATAGAATACATCATAATAAACAAGATTGTGATACATCCAGTTGTAGCAATCATTCAAATCATTAAAGTGAGGTGCTTTTTCTATTCCCTTCCAGAACTTGTTTAATGCATCGAATCGTGTTTCATGCTGTTCAAAATCACTGGCTTTTAATCCTTTAAACTTATCCTGAGGGATAATGTACTTCATCTTATGAGAGATATTCTCTCTTTCACCTGTAAGATAACAGAAATTATCAGAATTATTAGAGACTGTTAAATCTCTAGCAAATTCCATTACTTTTTTTCTATCTTCATCAGATTGATCAGGCATTGATGCAGTTGTTAGAATGAACTGTACCTGATTTCTTTGAATACCTAGCTTATTTAATAGTCTTCTAAGTAATAAAGCCACTTCTCCTCCAGAAGAACCTCTATACATATGTGCTTCATCAACAATAAACATCAATTTATTATTCTTATCTTCAGCAAGCCATTTCCTTGTATCATCCCAGATATTCTTCTCTCTGGGTCTGAGAAGCATATATTCAAGCATTGAATAGTTTGTAATGAGAATGTCAGGAGTGACTTTCTGCATTTCAAAACGTGTGATTAATTCAGCATCGTCATCATCTGGATAATGTTGACTATTATGAAGTTTTTCTAAGAATGCTTCTAAATTCTTTTTAGCTGGTATTTTACCACTCTTCTGAAGTTCTTCTAAGAACTTATATTCAGATTCTTTAACACCATTCTTAGTCATAGAACGCAGTGTTTTCTCTAGCTGCCTATCTTGTGTTTTATTAGGTTCTACACCAGGATAAGGTGTTCTTCCTGTATACATACCAAATTGTGGACGTCTAGAATCATATCCACATGTATCTCTAAAGATAGAAAGGAACTGATCTTCAGAATCCCCCATTAAACGACGTAATCTAGATACCTGATCTGAAACTAGAGCATTCATAGGATACATAATAATAGCTCTCACTGATCTTTGTTTCCATGTATCAGGAGACATCTTTGCTTCCTTAGCAAGTTTCAGCATTAAAGGCCACATAAAACATTCTGTTTTACCTGAACCTGTACCTGTAGAAACAAACAGATCTTTCCCTTCCTTAATGGCTTCTAGTGCCTGAATCTGATGTTTAAAAGGTGAAGGGAATACCCCTAAATTAGCATCAGATAATTGTTTAAAGAACACTTTTTCCCAGTTATCTAATTTAGATTTCTCTATACCATTAGGAACAGTCACATAAGCTGGAGAAGATTCTATATAAGGTTTCTTATACAATACACCTTCTTCTTCAAGTCTATCACCAAGAGCATCCATTAGGATTTCAGATTTACCTAAATATTGAGATTTGATATATTTGGCAAGTTCTTTTCTTAATTTGTTATGTACTGCGTTTGCACCATTTACCATATTTCTACTTACCTTCCTTAAATTCAAATTCTAGTTCTTCAAGTAGGGACTTGAAAACACCAAAAACACTTCTATTCATCATTCTTTTAAATTTACTATCGTCATTATAGGAGTAAGGCCAACTATACAACTCAAAAAAAGTTTGAAGTTTTGGTGGTAATAAATAATTTAACTTTACAAATACAAGTTCGTCAAATGCGACAAACTGAACAGGAGGCAATGTCTTATACTCGTGTAATAAAGAACATGCTATATCAAGATAATTTTGATTCTTAACCATCCAATCTGGTAATTGATGAACCATTAATGTACCATCTTCATACCTATATAGATAATATAACTCACTTCCAGGATAACCGATTCTCATAAGTGAGATATTATCATCTATATCTGGTTCATACTTCCAATACCCCTTTGAAAAAAGATTATTTAATCGTAAATATTGTACTTTCCCTTCAAATTGAGCAGAATACACAAATTTCATACATGATAAGAAGTCATAAAACTCACTTAACTTCTTCGGAGAAATATCAAATAATTCATAAATTGAAACATTTGATTCTTCTTTTTCTTTAATATAAAACCCAGCACCGGACATAAATACTTCATCATAAGGTTGAGGACTCCTAACCAGGGATATCCCATCACAACAACATACAAGTTTTTTTGAATACTTGATTCTATTGGGAGAATGATAAAATTGTCCTGATTTCAAATATACTTGATATATGTTTTCTAATAATCTTGTAATAACTTCCTCATCTAAGCTATTTAAATATTTTGGATACACAGCTTCTAAAGCTGAAAATATTTCTTTTGTCCTGCTCTTAAAATGAGTGATACTGGGATCATCTTCTTGTATATCCCATAATGAAGCATAAGCGTTTCTTGCAATCGAACTGTAAATAACCCTTTTTATCCACATACTTTCATTTTCAGTAGGTACCTTCTTCATATGAAATGATTGAGCTATTTCTTTTTCTAGTTGTTTGGCAATATTCATTATTCATCACCTAACTTACTTAATAATAGCTTTTTCATATCTTTACTTAAATCCTTATTTGTAGAAATTTCTTCTACATATTTTTCTTCAGCATCATTCATAAAAATCATAGGATATAAAATATAATAATATTCCATATCTGGAGATGAATATTGATAAATTTGATTGGCTATATCTAATATTTCTGAATAAAGAGAATGTCTTAATTTGTTCAACTGAGTATTTCTATAAATAACTTTAGATAATCTAAAGTTACTATTTTTTGGTGAAAAATCTTTATAGTTGTTAATTCTATTTCCTATCATATAAGAATTAACTGGTGATTGTTCAAATAGTTCTTCTGTAAAGATTGGTAACATATAATTCATTAGTTCTCTAGATTCTATTTTTAATTCATCGCTAAATGGTATTGTAAACATAATAAAATTCTTAGTATTTGATAGTGACTCGATAACATAATCTTTCTTAGAACTACCAAAACAATTCTTAACCAATAGAAGTTCTGCTTCTTTAGCCTGTTGAATATCCTGAATTGTTACATCATCACTACAATCTAAAATAGAAGCAGTTTGACCAGTAATTGCCACGGAAATAATATTCGCTAATAACTCACCATATGGTCCTGCAAAAAGTACAGGGAACTTTTTCCAATAACATGCGTAAATAATAGACGCAAAACTTCGACTTAGTTTAGTAATCCCATTATCTTTTAGAGCTTCCAGAATAAGTTCAAATGTATCCTTCCAATTTTCATTATCATAAGCCTCATCTTCATCAACCTTTACAGAAGGTATAAATGAAGATATAACCGCGTTTTTATTTTGAGATTCTATTTGAACTGTTTGAGAAGTAGGCATTAATGCATTCAAGAAAGTATACTCACTTACAAAAGTTGCTAAGTCTTTTTTAGACTCTAGTATTCTATTCTTAATTTTATTATCTATATCTTCATCAATATGATTCATTTCTTCTTTTGCTAGTTCAAGATCTTTAATTTCACTTCTAGTGTTTTCTAGCAATATATTAACCTGCTTATATTCATTTTGAAGTTCTTGATACTCTTCTTGTAGCTTGTTATTACGTTTTTCTAACTTTTTAGTTTGTTGTCTAGTTTCCTCTAAAGATGATTCTACTTTCTTCTTTTCGTCTTTAAGTTCTTCTTCTATTTCTAAGGTTCTTTGTTTTGAGTATTCTTCTAAATTATTAATTCTTTTCTGATTTTCCTTTTTCCATTCTTCCTCAACCTTACTCATACATACTTCAAACATTTTTTTGTTTCTTACTATAAAGTCAGATAAAACATTATCCTCAATAGAATCACAATCAATATATCTGTCAATATTCTGAATAAAGTAATTAACATATCTTTCAGCGTCATCATAAGAAATATCTTTTATGGTATTTTGAACATCATCAATTAATGATTTAGAGTTCATGTTAGAAATGAAGCCTTTTATTTTCTTATAGTTATCTCTTGTGTAACCTTCATTCTTCAGAGCACTCCAACTGACTCTATCAAGAAATATATTTTTAACTATATCATAAGGCTGCTTCATTAATTCATATCTTGTTGCATCTATATCCATATTAATAGATTTATAGAATGAAACACCACCTATTGTTCTTGTGGAATTGTCGTTGAAAGTATAAACCGAGCGCTTAGCTATATTTTTCTTAATCACATAAAGTCCGTTAGATAATTCATCAAAATCATCATAATTAACTAATAACCCCTCATATTCTCTTCCTTTTCGTACAGCTAACAATGCTTGATCAGATTCAAATGTTAAATCAATACCTGTATTTATTTTCTTGATGAGTTCATCCATAGTATTGCAGCTTTTATAATAAGAGATTTCAATACCTGAAATATCATTTACATAATTTAAAGTCACATAATCATTAGAAGGATTATTTATACTTGGTATTGCAGACCATTCCCATGCACCTATAAAACCTTCAGGATATTCAGTCTGATTTTCAAGATAAAAACTCTTTCTATTCATAAAACTATTACTCTGATTATCATAATATGGAAAAATAATATCATTACCAATAATATCAGCTTCTCTGTACAATCTTAATCTATCATCTGAACTTCTTCTTACCTGAAAAAAAGATAAAATATCTACTGCTTCGTTATTCATGAATTGTTCCTCCTGCATTCTTTAATTCATTTAGAATAATCATTGCTTCTTTACTTATATATCCCATTTTTATCTGCTTTCTTAACCAGATAGTTGTTTTAGGATAATTGGACTTAATACTATTTGCAACTACTCCATACGAATGTGAAATTTCTATGTATGGTGATTTGCATTTCTTTAATTTTTTAAATACTAGATTGTCATCGAACACGTGTTCTAATTTTTGTTTAGTATCTGATGCTTTATAAGTCCACATCAGATCCAATCCTTGATAAAGTTTGTATACTCTACCTCTTTGGAAATCATTATAAATAAATTTATCACCACTCGATAAGGCGTAATTTTCTATTAAAAATCCATCCTTTTCAACAATAAATTTACCATCATATTCTGGTATATAGTGTATTTCTTTTACTTTTTCCTCAGATAAACTATCTATAATATTTCCTTGAGCATCTAAAACAACAGATGTTAAATGGGTATCCTCAAATTCTAATTTTTCTCGCCATAAATAAGAATAATTTAAAACATTAGAGAATCGTCCTAAAGCGATTATTTGTTTTCTATCATCACATCTAATTTTCAATAAATTAGAATCTTCTAAAGGAGCAGAAGATACAAATCCATATGGATATGTTTGGAAGGTCGCATTACCAGACATCACCCCATATAAAAATTTACTATTATGGTATATATGGAAAGGTGATTTTACAGTAATCGGCCATATCGGAATAAAACTAATAGGCTTTTCTTCTAATCTACAATAACAATTTAAGAAAAACTTAGCGGATTCTTCACTAAAATCCAATGCCTTAACTTTATACAAACTATAATGACTAGGAATACGCAATGTTGTTTGAACTTTTTCTATATGAACATGATTACTCGATTGATTTTCTAACCAATCAAAGTCTAATAATAGGTAGTACTCTTTGTTAACATATACATCTGATCCTTTCGGAATCACAACACCTGTTTCAACACTAAATACCGTTTCTTTACTTACACCTTTTACTCTTTGAGGCAAAAAAAACGAAAGTTCATTATTATCCACTGTTGTTCGAATTGTATACTCTCTAGACATTCTGTTTCCAACACTAAAATATGTCATTGAATCTTGATTTAATCTTTCAAATAAATAATTAAAATCTTGACCGTTATCACTTATAATTTGAATTTTTGAATTTTTTGGTAATTCGTTAAGCAAATCACCTAATCGAGGAAAACCAATTTCAAAGTGTTGTCTAATTCCATCTGAAACAATCCTTATAGGAAGTCCTCTTTTTTCAGTATTTAATCTTCCACCATAGCTTGCTTGATTAGATGCTAAAGATCTTTCTTCACAGTTCTTATCCTCTTCGCTCTTACTATGTTTAAAATAAGGATCCCTAAGACCTGCTTTAGTTAAAACAACATACTGCCCACAAAGTTCACACATAAATAAACCGCTTCTAGCAGAAACCCCATATCGTGCTGTTTTAGCTGCTTCAGATGCTGTTATTCTTTTCCATCCGTTCTTATGCCATGTACACACATGATTCAAAGCCAAATTAATCACCTCACAAAAAATGCTGAAAATTATAATGATTTTCAGCGTAACACTTATTCTAACGATTCTTTACAATTCATATATTAATAAAGTAATGCTGTTCTTTTGTACTATCACTTATTAGTATACGCTTACAACTCTTCTTTAGCAATGTTACTATTATGTTTTAGAATACTTGTTTCATAACAATCATATCTATTTATAATAATACACTAATAATTAAAGAGATGTATTGTAAATGTGAGTGAGAATGCCTAATACTAGGTGGTAATATAAAAAAACATAATTATTAATAATCAAGTATAATTTTTTTATTTCAAGAATACTATTACATGTAACATGTGTAACACCTTTTTCTAAGTGAATTTTGTTATAGCATAATGAGTGTAAATATATTTAAAATAACGTAAAAAACTGTTTGGACCTGATACTAAATCATTTCCAAACAGCCTTTAAATTCAAAGATTTAACGGATAAAGCCACTTATTAATCAACGGGCTTTAATGCCAAAACCTTAATACAACTAAACAAGCTGTATTATCTGCATTTATCTGACTGTGATAGAACACTAGCAGCAAGTCTCTTTGTTGTTGCAGAGTATTTACTACTATTTAAAACCTTAGAAGCCTTAGCTTCCATTTCTTTTCCTGTCACATTCTTTGAGTGAAATTGAGATAAAGCAGAACCAGCAAAAGATTTTTGAATCTTAGAGCTGTTTTGTGATCTCATAACAGATGAGGCTGTTGAAGCAAGCTTCTTACTAGTCATCTTTCTATTCATCAATGTTTTCTCCTTTCATAAAATGAAAGGATGTGATTGTCCAAACATCCTTTGTTACTTATCTAAGAAATCAACTAATCTTTGTTAGTCTTCTTAGATTTACTACGAGGAAAACGGAATACTTTCTTCCCAAATTGAGAAGCGTATATACGTTTTCCATTTTTCAATGTAATATAAGGTGTATAAACCATATCATTTTCATTGATTTTTTTCATAATATCTGACCCCCTTTCTACAGATTATTTCCAGACGAATCTGAAAAAGTGTAGAAATGAGCAGAAACAAATACTAAAATATTAACTGTTAATTGGTTTTAGTAGACAATCGTTGTTTCTGCTATTCCTAATAAGCTCATTTAAGTTGCCGCTTAAATGGGCTTTTTTGTATGCCGGGCATGGCATATATCTAGGTGGTGAAAGTCCACTGTGGGGG
>NZ_QTUM01000039.1:6785-22379 GCF_003435615.1 Catenibacterium sp. AM22-6LB | reverse complement strand
TTTACCCATGCAAGTACTGTACTATCTGAAGGAATATTATATTTTAGCGCAATATCTATCAGTGAACTTTCACCAGCAAGATATTCTTCTACAACCTTCCTTTTAAACTCTTTTGTATATGATTCATTTGCAGGCTTCTCATCAAATGCGGAATCACCATATGCTTTAAAGATTTTAATCCACCTTTCAATTGTGGTTTTACCTGCATTTATTTCTTCTGCTAGACTAATAACTGATTCACTGCCATCTAAGTACCTTCTACATATTTCAATTTTTTGTTGTTTAGAAAACTTGCTTTTTCTTCCCATAAGAAAAACCTCCTCAGCAAACAGTGCTTTTAATTATTTGCACTGTCTACTGGGAGGTCATCATATCAGCGTGAAGGAACTTTTTTTGTGTTATGTAATTTGATTGGGATAAGTATTAAAAATGTTGTATACTTAAGTTGTATGAGCATTTATGGAGGGTTTATGAATAAAGATATATTTGATAGAATTATGGAATGGAAATTTTTACGCATCTTTAATCCATTTTATAAAAAATATAAAGAAGTATTACTCTATTTATTTTTTGGAGGTCTAACAACAGTTATTAGTATTGGGTCCTATGCATTTTTTGATGTGAGTATGCATATGGATCCAATGGTTGCGAATATTTTTTCTTGGATACTTGCAGTATTGTTTGCTTATGTGACAAATCGTATTTGGGTTTTCGAAAATACAGCGAAAGATGTAAAAGGTATTATTCAAGAAATGATTTCGTTTTTTGGAGGACGTGTCGCTACTCTTCTCATGGAAGAAGCTGTATTGTATGTAGGGATAAAGATATTATTTATGAATAGTATTATTGTGAAAGTGTTCGCACAGGTTCTTGTGGTCATTGCGAATTATATCATTAGCAAATTATTTGTCTTCAAGAGTGAGTGATTAGAATACGAGGGAGAAAGAGTATGAAAATGAAAAAGATTGAATATATTGATTTTGCGAATGTTATTGCGGCAATTGCAGTTGTATTTCTACATACAAATGGATGTTTCTGGGAGTTTAATAAATCAAGATATTGGATTACTGCGAACTTAATTGAAAGTGTATTTATTTTTGCAGTTCCTGTATTCTTTATGATTTCAAGTGTGACATTGATGGATTATCAAAAGAGATATGATACAAAGACTTTTTTAAAGAAACGTTTCTCTAAGACAGTGATTCCATTTCTATTCTGGACATTTGTAGGTCTAGTATTTGATATTGTTTTCTTACACACACTTAAACCATCTGATTTAACCTTAAGAGTTCTAGTAGATGGTATTATTAATAATCAGTTTGTGAGTATTTATTGGTTTTTTATGCCTTTATTTGGGATTTATTTATCTATTCCTCTATTTGCTTCTGTTGAAGAAGAAAAGAGAGTAGAACTATTTAAATACTTATTCCTTATTGGTTTTATTTTCAATGGAACTATTCCATTCCTTCTATCAGCCTTCCATATTGATATGGCATGGCCTTTAGGAATTAATGTTGTAAGTGGTTATGTAATCTTTGTAGTAATGGGTTATTTGATTCATAAGATAGATTTTACACTTAATCAAAGATGTATTATTTATATTCTTGGTTTGGCAGGTTTTTTAATGCATTTTGGAGGTACTTATTTTGAATCTTATGCATTAGGTGGTGTAAGTCAGATTTATAAGAATTTAATGCAGGCCCCTATTTTGATGTATTCTGGTGCGGTTTTCTTATTTATCAGACAGATCAGTAGTAAAGTCATGCAGACTAAAATATCTAAATCTGTACAGTTCATTAAGAAATATACATTCCCTATTTATTTAATGCATTATTACATTATTGAAATCTTAAACAGATACCTACATCTTACAAATTATACAAAGTCAATCTTCTATCGTTTAGGTATGCCTTTTTTTGTTATTCCTATCACTATTATTATTACAGCACTCATTCGTAAACTAAGATTAGGGAAGAAAGTATTGCCTTAAATTACATATTTACACAGAAATTACACATAGATAGCGCTTGTAATAAGGTATAATAACAGCAATGAACTGAATTATAGACTATTTTGTGGTATAGTAATTTATGTATGAACTTAAAAATAAGGATGTGAAAAAAAGATGTATAAAAGGAAATTAAGAGGATGGGCGAAGCATTTAGATTTCTTAATTGCGGACCTTATCTGTCTACAGTTAGCTATATTTCTAGCTTACTACATGCGTCATGGAATACTTGATATATATACAAGATCATTGTATGTCAATATTGCGATAGTCATGACCCTATTAGATATGTTAATTATTATATTCTTTAATATTTTAAAGAATATTTTGAAGCGTAATAATATTACAGAAATGATTAAAGTAATAGAGAAATCATTATTATTAATGGTTGTTTCTACTGCTTATATTTTCTATGCGCAAAAAGATGATGTATCACGTTTAACTTTAGGTTTTACATGTGTATTTGATGCAATGTTTACTTATATTGTACATTGTGTGATGAAACCAATTGTAAGACGTAGAAGAAAGAATAATAAAAAGTCTCTTATCGTGATTACAGAGTCTGATTTTATTGATTCTATTACAGAGAATAAGAAAACATTTGGTTTGGATGAATACCAGAGTGTTGGTTTTGCAGTTCTAGATAAGAATATGGAAGGTCAGAAATCAAATGGCTGGTCTATTGTGGCGTCTCAGGATACTGTTATAGATTATGTATTAAGACAGTGGATGGATGAAGCGTTAGTAATTCTTCCTAGGGAAGATGTTTTCTCTACGTCTTTAGTTAAAGATTTAGCTGAAATGGGACTCGCTGTTCATGTAGAAATCAGTGAATATAACTCATTAAAAGGATATCGCAAACAGTTTGAAAGAATGGGTGAAAACCAGGTATTAACTGTCAGCATGAACTCTATTAATGAATATGACTGGATTGCCAAGAGAATACTAGATATTCTTGGTGGTTTAGTTGGCTGTTTGATTACTCTTATTTTGACTATCTTCTTAGGCCCAGCTATCTTTATTGCCTCTCCAGGACCAATCTTCTTTAAACAGAAGAGAGTTGGTAGAAATGGTAAAGTGTTCAATATGTATAAGTTTAGAAGTATGTATATGGACGCTGAAGAGCGAAAGAAAGAACTTATGGCTCAAAATAGAGTTAAAGATGGTATGATGTTCAAACTTGAATATGACCCTCGTATTATTGGCTGTAAAAAGAAAGCCGATGGTACTATTAAGAAGGGTGTTGGTAATTTCATTAGAGACTGGTCTTTAGATGAATTTCCACAGTTCTTCAATGTATTAAAGGGTGATATGAGTTTAGTAGGTACTAGACCCCCTACTCTTGATGAATGGAATAAATATGAACTACGTCATAGAGCACGTCTTGCATTTAAGCCAGGTATTACAGGGTTATGGCAGGTAAGTGGTAGAAGTAATATCACTGACTTTGAAGAAATCGCAAGATTAGATAAAGAATATATCAAGAACTGGAGATTCAGTCATGATATTCAGATCTTATTGAAAACAGTACAGGTTGTTTTCAAAAAAGAAGGATCAATGTAAAGGAGTTATGAATATGCCATCAGTAAAGATTATTATTGCGACACATAAGAAGTATCGTATGCCTGATGATGAGATGTATATTCCTGTACAGGTTGGTGCAGAAGGTAAGGATGATCTTGGATATACACGTGATAATACAGGTGATAATATTTCTAATTTAAATTCACAGTATTGTGAATTAACAGGATTATATTGGGCTTGGAAGAACCTAGATGCAGATTATGTAGGTTTAGCCCATTATCGTAGACATTTTAGAGTAAAGAACAAGACAAAGGATCCTTTTGATTGTGTACTTACTTCTAAGGAAGCAGAAGAACTATTAAAGGATAATGATATCTTAGTGACTAAGAGACGTAATTATTATATTGAAACAATTTATGATCATTATGTTCATACACTTTATCCTGAACCATTAGATGAAACAAGAAAGATTATTGAAGAGAAGTGTCCTGAATATTTACCTGCTTTTGATAAGCATATGAAGGGTAAAACAATGCATGCTTTTAATATGTTTGTGATGAAGAAAGAATATTTTGATGCTTATTGTGAATGGTTATTTGATATTCTATTTGAACTCACTAAAAGATTTGAAGGTACTGAATATAATAGCTTCCATGCACGTTATCCAGGTAGAATTAGTGAAGTACTATTAGATGTCTGGATGAATGAGAACGGTTATGCCTACAAAGAAGTTCCATTTGTATATATGGAAAAGATCAACATGTTTAAAAAGGGAATGGGATTCTTAAAGGCTAAGTTCTTACATAAGAAGTATGGGGAGAGTTTTTAATGAAGTTATTTAAGAAAATAGTAACACTTGTACTTGCAATGAGTTTGATGACAGGCTGTTCTTTGACTAATAATGCAGATTCACAAAAAGTATTTAATTTTGCGGATTCTGGTTATGTGACATCTTTAGATGCATCAAAGGCTATTGATGAAACATCTACAAATGTGATTCAGGCATTTGGTGATGGTTTATATGCCTATAATGTGAAGAGTAAGCTTAAGCCAGCTATTGCGAAGAGTAAAAAAGTGAGTGAGGATGGCAAAACATATACTTTTGAAATCAGAAAGAACGTGAAGTGGTCCAATGGTGATCCTGTGACTGCAGAAGACTTTGTTTATGCATGGAAGAGAGCCTTATCTATGCGTTCTGAAGCATCTAAGCTATTGACATCTTATGGTGCAGCCATTGCAGGTGCTGATGATATTTATAAAGGTTTAAAACCTGCAGATTCTTTAGGTGTTTATGTAAAGAATAAGAAATTGGTTGTACATCTTCAATATAAGACAACACGTTTTATGGATTTAGTGACTCAGCCAGTCTTCTTTCCATTAAATCAGAAGTTTGTAGAAGAACAGGGAGACAAGTATGCGACTTCTCCTAAGACACTATTATCATGTGGGACATATAAGGTATCTTCTATTTTTAAAGATAAGATTACTTTAAAGAAGAATAAGACATGTTACTTTGCGAATAAATCGAATATTGATCAAGTGAATATGTTTTTTGGAATCAGTAATGATGAAAAAATCAAATTATTTGATGAAGGTAAGATTGATTTTGCATCAGTGACAGGTGAAAAAGTTAAGAAGTATGATGCTAAAGATTCAAGCACTGCAGATAGCGATAGTGTTATGTGGGATTTAGTGCCTAATTTTAAGGATCAGTATTTATCAGACTTAAGAGTACGTGAAGCAATGTCTTCATTACTTAGAAGAAATAAATACGATAAAAATGTATTGAATGACGGAACTCAGAAGGCTGAAGGTTTACTTCCTATGGGAATCTGTTTCAACTCACAGAAGCAGTTTATGAGAGATGCTTCTAAATATAAGTTGAAATACAATAAAAAAGAAGCGAAGAAATCTTTATCTAAGCTTCTTAAAGAATATAAGTTAAAGAATTTTACTTTTACTTTGACTTATACAAAAGAATATCCACAATCAAAGATTATTGCGAGTGAAATTAAAAAGAATCTTGAATCAACTAAACAATTCAAGGTGTATTTAAAAGAAGTGAATACAGTGGATTATGAACAGGCAGAATTATCTTTATTACGTATCAAAGGTGTATGTAATGATGCTTATGATTATTTAGCCCCTCTTGCAGTTAATAATCAAGGTATTAATCATTATTCTAGTAATGAATTTAATAACTTCTTTACAGCTGCAGTCAATGCACAAAATCAGGATGAACGTTATTATGCATTCTTAAATGCGGAAAGAGTCGCAATGCGTGACTATGCATTCATTCCTGTGATTCATCAGGGACAGAGATATCTTATTAATATGAGTGTCACTGATCTAATTAGTAATTTCTGTGGTGCACCATATAGCTTTAGATATATGAGCATGCGTTAATGAGGGGGTATTCAATGAACAACAAAATAAAGACATTTATTCAAAAAATAAGAACACCCCAGATGGGGATGGTTGTTTTAGCTATTTACTATTTCACACTAATGTTGGATATGACAACATTGAGCTATAGTTTTGCGAAGGCAGCTACTTTATGTAAGCTGTTGAGATATGTTTGTTATGTGTATTTCTTGTTTGTAATATGCAAAAAAGTCAAGACTTTAGACTTGAAGAGCTATACCAATAAAATTAAGAACTTTGATAAGAAACAGTACTTTATTGCGGGAGTTGTGATTATTGCATTAATTAGTATTGTGATGAATTTACTTCTTACTAAAAATAAAGCATTGGTCTTCTTATTATTTACATTAATCTATGCAAGTTGTTTTGAGTTCGAGGATGTAGTGAATACATTATTTTCTACTCAGTTCATCTCATTAATTCTTATTGCAACTTTAAGTTCATTAGGACTTATGCATGATTATGTCAATAATAGAGCTGATGGCACTATGAGACATTCTTTAGGATTTGGTTATCCTACTTATTTATCTCAATTTGTAATGTTTTTGATTCTCTATTATTCATATAAGAAGAATTTTAAAATCAGTCCTGAAAAGCTAGGTTTATATCAGCTGCTTATTGTATTTGTATATTTCTTAACAGACTCAAGAACAGAATTACTTGTATCTGAATTGATTCTTATTTGTATCTTTATGAATTCTGTGGATATTCTTGGAAAGTTCAAGAAGATTATAGAATTCTTTAAAAAGGCTTTTGCAATATGCTTCCCTCTCTATCCGATTGGAAGCTTTGTATTAGTGATGTTGTATGGATTGATTTTTAATACAATGAATGTGAATAGTATTGTGTTTAAGATTGCACATAAATTAAATCATGTATTCTCTAATAGACTTTATCAGACATTCTATGACTTTAAACGTTATGGATTTAGTTTATTTGGTTCGAATATAGATTTAGTTGGGTATTCACTTACTAAAGGAAATGAAGATGCTATTATTAGAAGTAACTTTATTGATAACGAGTATATGAGAATCTTATTTGAAAATGGATGGATTTTCTTTATCGCATTCTTTATTATTGCATCAATAGTAATTTGGTATTTATATAAGAATAAGAAAGATGGATTACTATTTATTTCATTCATTATTACAACATTCAGTTTGTTGAACCCTAGAATTATTTCTATCACACTATCAATATTCTGTTTTATGATTATACCAGTATTAAATGATTTACTATTTAACCAAGGAGGACATTTAGATGAGTAAATATGATTATCTAGTAGTAGGATCAGGTCTTTATGGCGCAATCTTTGCGCATGAAGCCAATAAGAGAGGAAAGAAGGTTCTTGTCATTGATAAGAGACCTAATATTGCCGGAAACATCTATACAGAAGAAGTAGAAGGCATCAATGTACATAAGTATGGTGCTCATATATTCCATACAAATAATAAGGAAGTATGGCAGTATATTACTCAGTTTGCAGAGTTCAACAGATTCACTAACTCACCAGTTGCGAACTATAAGGGAGAACTTTATTCTCTTCCATTCAACATGTATACATTCAATAAGATGTGGGGTGTTGTAACTCCAGAAGAAGCAGCTGCCAAGATTGAAGAACAGAGAAAAGAGATCAAGGGAGAACCAAAGAACCTTGAAGAACAGGCTATTTCATTAGTTGGTAGAGATATCTATGAAAAGCTAATCAAAGGATATACAGAAAAACAATGGGGACGACCATGTAATGAACTTCCATCATTCATCATCAAGAGATTACCAGTAAGTCTTACTTTTGATAATAACTACTTCAATGCGTTATATCAGGGTATTCCAATGGGTGGATATACAAAGATGGTAGAAAACATGCTTGAAGGTATTGAAGTAAGACTTAATACAGATTATCTAGAAAACAAGGAAGAACTAGATAGCCTTGCAGATAAGGTAGTTTATACAGGACCTATTGATGCTTACTTTAACTATAAGCTAGGTACACTAGAATACAGATCAGTAAGATTTGAAACAGAAGTATTAGATAAGCCAAATTTCCAGGGAAATGCGGCAGTAAACTATACAGATGCCGAAACTCCTTGGACAAGAATTATTGAACATAAGTGGTTTGAATTCGGTACACAGCCAAAGACTGTCATCAGTAGAGAATACAGTTCTGAATGGAAGCTTGGAGACGAACCATACTATCCAGTCAATGATGAAAAGAATGGTGCCTTATATGCAGAATATAAGAAGCTAGGAGAAGCAGAAACTAAAGTGATCTTTGGTGGAAGACTTGGAGAATATAAGTACTATGATATGGATGCAGTTATCGCAGCTGCATTGGATAGAGTTAAAAAGGAATTTAATTAATCATTAAGGCAAAGATTTAAGATCTTTGCCTTAATACAAATGGAGGCTTATTATGAAGAGTGTATTGATTATTGGAATGACACCTAATCCAGGTGGCATAGAAAGCTTTTTAATGACATACTTTAGAAAATTAAAAGACACCTTTAAAATAGATTTCCTTACTACATTTGAGACATGTGCTTACAGTCAGGAGATTCTAGATAATAATTCTAGAATTTATACAATTAAATCAAGTCAGTTTAAACAAGCTAAAGAATTTAAACAGGAATTGACTTACTTCTTTCAACATCATCATTACGATATCATCTGGTTTAATGCCTGTGATTTAGGTAATTTTGGTTTATTGAAATATGCACAGTTATGTTCTCCTGAAAAAGTGATTGTACATGCACACAATAATGATTTCATGATGAAAGGTAAGAAAGCACTCTTCTATAAGTTCATGCACTATAAGAATAAAAAGAAAGTAAAACAGTATGCCACTGATTATTGGGCCTGCTCAGAACTTGCGGGAGAATTCTTCTTTGAAGATGATGTAAGACAAAGTTCTCGTTATCATGTCATTAATAATGCGATAGATACAGATCGTTTTAAATTTGATAGAGAGGTCAGAGCTGCTTATCGTAAAGATCAACATGTAGAAGATAAGATTGTCGTAATGAATACCGCAAGATTCACTTATCAAAAGAACCAGTTATTTCTTATTGATATCTTTGAAGAGTTAAAGAATAGGGATGATCGTTTTGAACTCGTATTAGTAGGTGATGGTGAATTAAGAGGTGAACTTGAACAGAAGATTTCTGACTTAAATCTTACTGATAGTGTACAGCTATTAGGTTTACGTAGCGATATTCCAGAATTACTATCAGCGGCTGATATATTCCTTTTCCCTTCTCGCTTTGAAGGATTTGGTATATCATTATTAGAAGCTCAGGCTTCTGGACTGTTATCCTTTACTTCCAAGACAGTTGTCCCAGAAAGTGTAGGGATTACAGATTTACTTACATATATTTCATTAGATGAATCTCCTGTAGAATGGGCAGATATGATTTATAGTCAATTCACTTCAAGAGACATTGATAGAAATAAATATACGGATATCATCAAAGAACAAGGATTTGATATCGATACAGAAGCAAAGAGATTAAAATCCTACTTAGATGATTAAAGAAAGGAAAACAGTTATGAAAAAATATTATTTACAGGTCACAATTGATTCTAATCTTGATGCCAGCACTAAAGCTGTTCAGGATTGTAATAAGATTCTTCATAAGAATGGCTACGAACCATTTGAAATTAATCTTTATAAATCAGGAAACAAGTATATCAAGAAGGTACATAACTTCTTAGCCTTCAATCATTTAAATAAGATTGATGAAGGTGCTTTACTTGTAGTACCTCATCCTCTTTATGTGAATAAGAAATATATTGATATCTTAGAAAAGGTAAAACAGAAAAAGCATATCAAGCTAGCATTCCTTATTCATGACTTAGATTCATTAAGAAAGCTATTCTTAAATGCTCAGGATGATTTTGAATATATGGATCATAAGATGTATGACATCTCTGACTATATTATTGCGCATAACGATTGTATGATTGATTATTTAGTCACACAGGGAGTAAACAGAGAAAAGATTCATAATCTTCATATCTTTGACTATTTATGTGAATCAAATAATACAATCAAGTTTGATCGTTCAGTAAGTATTGCAGGTAACCTAGATGAAAAGAAGAGTAACTATCTTGCAAAGCTAAAGGATATTAAAGCAGTTCATTTTGATTTATATGGTGTACATTTAAATGAAGATATTCTTGCATCTAATATTACTTATCATGGTGCTTTCCCACCTGATGAAATCAATAACCAGTTATATAGTGGTTTTGGTTTAGTATGGGATGGAAGTTCTATTGAAAAATGTGATGGTAATACAGGAGAGTACTTAAAATATAATAACCCTCATAAATTATCTTTATATTTAGTATCTGGTATTCCAGTAGTAATCTGGAAGGAAGCTGCAGAAGCTAAATTTGTAGAAGAACATGGCTTAGGTATCACAGTCAACTCTTTAGACGAACTTGGAGAAAAATTTGCGAGTCTAAGTGAAGAAGAATACTTCGAAATGGTTAAAAATGTCGCAGTTGTTTCTAATAGACTTAAAAATGGATATTACCTAACTCAGGCAATCAAAGAAATTGAAGAGGCTTAAAGCCTCTTTTTCTTCTTTAACTCTTATTATTTTTGATTTATAATTATTGCGGTTTGTAACAAGGAAAGAGAGGTTTTGTATGAAAAAGCAGAAATCACTTAAGTTGAATTTCATTATGAATGCATTACTTACAATGTCTTCATTCATATTCCCACTTATTACATTCCCATATGTATCGAGAGTATTAGGGCCTACAGGAACAGGTCAGGTTAACTTTGCGACATCATTGATTACTTATTTCTCAATGTTTGCGCAGTTAGGTATTCCGACATATGGTATTAAAGTATGTGCACAGGTAAGAGATGATCATGAAAAACTCACAAGAACAACACAAGAATTATTAATTATAAATCTTGTCATGACTGTAATCTCTTATGTTGCGTTTATTATTGCGTTATTCGCAGTTCCAAAGCTTGCATCTGACAAGATGTTGTATGTGATTACTAGTAGTACTATCCTACTTACTACAATAGGTATGGAATGGCTTTATAAAGCTTTAGAACAGTATACATATATTACTATCCGTTCTATTATCTTCAAGTTTATTGGACTTATCGCAATGTTTATGTTAGTTCGTTCAAAGAACGATTATATTATGTATGCAGGTATTACAGTATTTGCGGCAAGTGCTTCATTTATTCTTAACTTACTAAATGCCCATAAGTATATTGGTTTAAAACCAGTTGGACACTATAACTTTAAGAGACATTTCAAGCCAGTCGCTATCTTCTTTGCGATGAGCTGTGCAACTACAATCTATACTAATCTAGATTCAGTTATGTTAGGTTTCATGGCTACTAATGCAGATGTTGGTTACTATGGTGCAGCTGTTAAGATTAAGAATATTTTAGTATCTATCGTTACTTCACTAGGTACTGTATTACTTCCTAGAGCGGCTTATTATATTGAACACCAGCAAATGGATGAATTTAAGAAACTAAGCAGAAAAGCATTAAATTTCGTATTCATCATTGCATCACCAATGATGGTCTATTTCATTCTCTTCGCAAAACAGGGTATCTTCTTTTTATCAGGTGATGCCTTTGCGCCAGCAGTTGTACCTATGCAGCTTATCATGCCTACCCTACTCCTTATTGGTATTACAAATATCTTGGGTATTCAGATTCTTGTACCATTAGGATATGAAAAAGCTGTACTCGTATCTGAAATAGTTGGTGCAGTGATTGACTTAGTGGTTAATGCATTATTGATTCCAGTATATCAATCAAGTGGTGCTGCAATTGGTACATTACTTGCAGAATTTGCGGTTATGGTCGTACAGTGTATTGCGTTAAAGAATGAAATCAAAACAGCCTTTAGTGATATTAAATACTTAAAGATTATTCTTGCGATTATTCTTGCATCACTTGCATCTTTCTGGGTGACTGCATTAAATCTACATGTATTTATTACACTCGTTATTTCAGCTATCTTGTTCTTTGGTGTATATGGTCTTGTACTCATTATCATGAAAGAAAAACTTGTGGTTGAAATATTGACACAAATCTTTAATAAACTAAAACACAAAAGCGCATAAATCTGCGCTTTTTGACTTATAAAACAATAAAGGGTATACTTTTATTGTAATGACTAATGAATATGAATGATGTAAAATAATTATATTCATATGAAGGAGGAAAACAGAAATATGCCTGATAAACAGAGAATCGGTATTTTAGGAGCAGGTACTTGGGGTATGGCTCTTGCAAGAATGCTGGCTAATTGTGATAAGGAAGTAACAGTATGGTCTGCCCTTCCACAGGAAGTGGAACAGTTAAGCACAACACATACACATCCAAAACTTCCTGGTGTTGATTTTCCTGAATCTATTCGTTATACAACAGATATAGAAGAAGCATGTACTAATCAGAATATTATTATGTTTGCGGTACCTTCTGTATTTGTAAGAAGCACAGCTGAAAAGGCTAAACCTTACATTAAAGACAATCAGATTATTGTAGATGTTGCGAAAGGTATTGAAGCAGATACATTCATGACTTTAACTGAAGTTATTGAAGATGTACTTGATAATGACACACTACATCTTGTTGCATTATCTGGTCCTACTCATGCAGAAGAAGTGGCGAGAGGATTACCTACTGCCATTGTATCAGCATGTAAGAATCTAGATGCAGCTAAATATGTACAGAAGTTCTTTAGTAGTCCATTTATGCGTGTGTATACAAATAACGATGTAAAAGGAATTGAAATCTGTGGTGCATTAAAGAATATTATTGCGTTAGCTGCTGGTATTTCTGGAGGCTTAGGTTATGGTGATAATGCCCGTGCAGCTTTAATCACAAGAGGTCTTGCAGAAATGGAGAGACTTGGTGGTAGAATCGGCTGTACACCACATACATTTAGTGGATTAACTGGTATGGGTGACTTGATTGTGACTTGTACAAGTGAATTCAGTAGAAACAACCAGGCAGGTCATTTGATTGGTGAAGGTAAGACACCAGCAGAGGCAGTTAAGGAAGTAGGAATGGTTGTAGAAGGTATTAATGCATTGCCAGCAGCTGTTCAGCTTGCAGAAACTTATAAAGTGGATATGCCTATTGTAATGACTGTCAATAAAATCGTTAATGAAGGCTTGAATCCAAAAGATGCAGTGAATGCATTATTACAGAGAGATTTAAAATCAGAAACACCTCTTCCATCTATTAATGATGTATTTGAAGAGTCAGTATTAAGAAAGACGAGGAAAAGTGGAATGAAGAGAGTTATTACTTATGGGACTTTTGACTTATTACATTATGGTCATATTAACCTATTAAGAAGAGCTAAAGAATTAGGTGATTACTTAATCGTTGGTTTATCAACAGATGAATTCAACTGGAATGAAAAACAGAAGAAGTGTTACTTTACTTATGAACAGAGAAAACAGTTACTAGAATCAGTTAGATATGTAGATTTAGTTATTCCTGAATGTGCATGGGATCAGAAACGTAAAGATGTTCATGAATATCATGTTGATACATTTGTCATGGGAGATGACTGGAAAGGTCAGTTTGACTTCTTAGAAGAAGAAGGTGCAGAAGTAGTATACTTACCTAGAACTCCTGAAATCAGTACAACTAGAATCAAAAAAGACTTGAATAAATAGTCATATTTTACTCGTTTATGAAGATGATATGTAATTTTTGTGTAATTATCACTTTAAAGGTTTTCATTTTTTCATTTACGAGTATAATGACGAATGAACCCGAATTATAGGAGGTAGTTATGAAGTTTATTACATCACGTGCCTTGGTCCTAGGTATCCAGGCTGTTGTATCTGCGGTGCTTGCATTCTTCGTAGTTAAGATTGGAATCTTACCTACAAAGTATTTAATGGCAGCATTCGCAGTATTAGTAGTATTATGGCTATTGATGTTCTTATTATCAAAGCCATCAAAGAAGAAAAAAGTTGCAAGACCTTTAATTGGTAAAATAGTGTCTCTTTTATTAAGTATCGCAATGGTATTTGGTACTAGTAAGATTATCAAAGGTGATTCATTCCTTTCATCTCTTACTAATGTAGGTACTGAAACAACTACTTATTCTTTAGTAGTATTAAAAAGCAGTGGTTATAAGAATGTTTCTTCATTAAAAGGAAAAACAATCGATTACTACGCAAACGATAAAAAGAAAGCGATGCAGGTAAAAGACAAATTACAGAAGCAGATTAGCTTCCATGGTAATGGTGAAGAAGATAATGCGAAGCTTGCATCAGACTTATATAGTGGTGATTGTGATGCAATCCTATTAAATGAAAGTTATCGTGAAATGATCAAAGAAACTTATAGTAACTTTGAATCAAAGACTAAAGTATTATGGCAGGAAAAGATTGTAGAAGAAGTAGAAAATACTGCTTCTGATGTTAATGTAACTAAGAAGCCATTCGTATGTTATATTAGTGGTGTTGACTCTCGTGGTGGTGTAAATGAAAACAGCCGTTCAGACGTTAACCTATTAGTGACTATTAATCCAAACAATGGTCAGATGTTAATGACAAGTATTCCTAGAGACTATTATGTAAAACTTGCAAACTGTGGTAAGAAAGATAAATTAACTCATTCTGCTTTATATGGTGGAACAGAAAACAGTATAAAGACTATTGAAGATTTCTTAGACATCAACATTGATTTCTATGCAAGAGTTGATTTCCAGTCAGTTATCCAGTTAGTTGATGCGTTAGGTGGTATTGATATTTATTCTGATAAGGCATTTATTCCTTATACAGACCATGGTATTAAGATTCCTAAGGGCAATGTACATATGGATGGACGTATGGCCCTTGCATTCGCAAGAGAACGTTATACATACCAGTCTGGTGACCAGCATAGAACTGAAAACCAGCAGGCAGTATTACAGGCTATTATCAAGAAAGCAGTATCTCCAAAGATCTTAACTAACTATAGTGAAATCTTAGATTCTATCAAAGATACATTTACAACTAATATGCCATCTTCAAGTATCAGAGCTTTAGTTAATAAGCAGTTAGATGACAACATTAAATGGGATTTCCAGAAATCATTCCTTAAGGGTGAAGGTGTGATGCAGACTGGTGGTTACTCAATGCCTAAGACTAGGTTGTGGTATAGTATCCCAGATGAAGACAGTATTGAATTAAATTCTAAATACATCAACGCTATGTGTGATGGTAAGAAGATTGATACTGAAAAGAAAATCTTTGATGTAGAAAAAGCTGAAAAAGAAGCTAAAGAAGCAGAAAAGAAAACAAACTAATTAAGTGACGAGGGTTGTATAGACCCTCGTTTTATTATAGAGATTATGGTATTATTGAAGAGACGAAAGAAGGACATCAATATGAAATATGATTATCTAGTAGTAGGATCAGGTCTTTATGGCGCAATCTTTGCGCATGAAGCCAATAAGAGAGGAAAGAAGGTTCTTGTCATTGATAAGAGACCTAATATTGCCGGAAACATCTATACAGAAGAAGTAGAAGGCATCAATGTACATAAGTATGGTGCCCATATCTTCCATACTAATAATAAGGAAGTATGGCAGTATATTACTCAGTTTGCAGAATTTAACAGATTCACTAACTCACCAGTTGCA